>CALJLX010000422.1 GCA_937982495.1 uncultured Desulfuromonas sp. | reverse complement strand
TCGACGTCGCGGCCGACGTAGCCGACCTCGGTGAACTTGCTCGCCTCGACCTTGACGAAGGGGGCCTGGGCGAGCTTCGCCAGGCGCCGGGCGATTTCGGTTTTACCGACCCCGGTGGGGCCGATCATGATGATGTTTTTCGGCGCGATCTCCTCGCGCAGCTCCGCCGGCACCTGCTGGCGCCGCCAGCGGTTGCGCAGGGCGACGGCGACGGCGCGCTTGGCGCCCTTCTGGCCGACGATGTAGCGGTCGAGTTCGGAAACGATCTCCCGTGGGGTGAAGTTGGTCACGGCAAGGCCTCCACGAGGATGCTGTCGTTGGTGTAGATGCAGATGCCGGCGGCGATGCGCAGCGACTGCTCGGCAATCTGGCGGGCCGGCAGCTCCGAGTGACCCAGCAGGGCGCGGGCGGCGGCCAGGGCATAGGGGCCGCCGGAGCCGATGGCGGCGACGCCGTCGTCCGGTTCGATGATGTCGCCGGCGCCGGAGAGGATCAGGGTGGTCTCGGCGTTGGCCACGATCAAGAGCGCCTCCAGCCGCCGCAGGATGCGGTCGGTCCGCCAGTCCTTGCCGAGGGCGACCGCCGCCCTCGGCAGATTGCCGCGATACTCCTGCAGCTTGGCGTCGAATTTCTCGAACAACGTAAAGGCATCGGCGGTGCTGCCGGCGAATCCGGCCAGTACCCGGTCGTCGTACATGCGCCGCAGCTTGCGGGCGCCATGTTTCATCACCGTGTTGCCGAGGGTCACCTGGCCGTCGCCGGCCAGGGCGATTTCGTTGTTTTTGCGGACGCAGAGAATAGTCGTGCCGTGAAACATGGGAGATCCCCCCGCCGGGTTTTTCGGAGAAAGAAAAATGCGGCTAATATAGCACAGCCCCGGCGTCATGAAAAAGGAAAATGCCGCCCTCGCCCCGTCGGCGGGGAAGGACGGCATGGGACGGATTTTTAAAGAAGAATCAACGCAATGGAAGTTCCAGCGTGGCGATGGTTCCGCCTTCCGGCGCGCTTTCGAGGGCCAGACGACCGTCGTGGTCGACGATGAACTGGCGGGCGTAGAAGAGGCCCAGACCGAAGCCCCGCACCTGCCCGGTATGGTCCGGGTCGACCTGATAGAACTTCTCGAAGACCTTGGGCAGTTCGTCCTGGGGAATCCCCTGGCCGCTGTCCTTGACGATGAGTCGCGCCGAATTGCCGTGCAGGTCGCCGGTCAGGGTGATCGTCCCCCCCTTGGGGGTAAACTTGATGGCATTTTCCAGAATCGCTCGCAGGGCGAAACTGATGCGCTTGCGGTCGAGCATCATCTCGGGGAAATAGCCCTCCAGCGAGGCGTTCAGGGTCACCCCCTTGTTCAGGGCGCTGTAGTGCAGATCCCCGGACACGCTCTGGGCGATGTCCCGTAGGTTGCAGGGACGCAGCTCCGGCGGCCCCTCGCGCAGGATAACCTCGCTGTAGACGAGCAGATCCTTGATCAGATAGCCGAGATACTTCGACTCGTCGAGAATCAAAGCCAGGGTCTGCTGATAGGTGGGGTCGTTGGGGTCGCCGAAACCCCGGGAGAGGTTCTGGATAAAGAGGGAGATGGCGGTGATCGGCGTCTTCAGCTTGTGGGAGACCAGGCCGAGGAACTCCGATTTCAGCTTGTCCAGGCGCTTGAGGTGGAGCAGTTCTTCCTTGAGCGCCTTCTTTTCCAGGACCCGGTCGATGGTGGTCTTGAGTTGCAGCAGGTTGATCGGCTTGGTGATGAAGTCGTCGGCGTCGGACTTGAGGGCGCGCAGGATGACGTCCTTGTCGGCGTAGCCGGTCATGATCACCACCACCTGATTGGGCGTTTTGTCCTTGATCGTCTTGAGCAGGTCGAGGCCGTTGAGGCGCGGCATCATGACATCGGCGAGGATGACGTCGGCGGTTTCACCGGCGAGCATCTGCAGGGCTTGCTCGCCGTCCTCGGCCTGGAGGATGCGGTAGCCCTTGAGCGCCCGGGCGCAGAGATCGCGGATGATCGGCTCATCGTCGACGATGAGAATGGTCCGGCCTTCCATCTCCTGCAGCAGCTGCGGTTCGTTCTTGAGAATGGTACGCAAGGGCTCCTCCCTGATGAATGATTCCTGGGCCGGCTACTGGCCCTTAAGGGTGGCGCGGATCAGTTCCGCCGCGCCGTCCAGGGCCTGGGCGAGCCGTTCCGGACGGTTGCCGCCGGCCTGGGCGAGATCGGGGCGGCCGCCGCCTTTGCCGCCGACCTCTTCGGCCAGCACGCGGATCAGGTTGCCGGCATGCAGGCGGCCGGTCAGATCCTTGGTGACGGCGACCAGCAGGTTGGCCTTGCCCTCGGCCGGGCTGCCGAGAATGACCACGCCCGAGCCGAGCCGGTCGCGGAGCTGGTCGGCCAGCTCTCGCAGCCCTTTGGCGTCGGCACCGGGGACCGGCACGGCCAAGAGTTTGATGCCGTCGATCTCCCGCACTCGGTCGAGCAGTTCCGCCGCCTGACCGGCGTTGAGGCGGCCTTGCAGCATCTCGACTTCCCGCTCCAGTTCCTTCTGTCGTTCCAGCAGCTTTTGCAGGCGCGTTTGAATCAGCGGCCGGTCGCTTTTGAGCAAGGCGGCCAGTTGCTCCAGGGTCTGTTCCTCTTCCTGAACCAGGGCCAGGGCGCGGGCGCCGGTGGCTGCTTCGATACGGCGCACGCCGGCGGCGATGCCCGTTTCCTGGACGATCTTGAACAGGCCGATGTCGCCGGCAGCGCGGGCGTGGGTGCCGCCGCAAAGTTCCATGCTGAAATCGCCTACTTTCACCACCCGCACCCGGTCGCCGTACTTTTCGCCGAAGAGGGCGACGGCGCCGGCGGCGATGGCTTCCTCGTTCTCCATCTCGGCGGTAGCGACCGCCTGGTTGTCGCGGATGCGGCGGTTGACCTCGATCTCGACCCGCCGCA
>CALJLX010000421.1 GCA_937982495.1 uncultured Desulfuromonas sp. | reverse complement strand
ACCGGATCGACGTCGACGGCGAGGGTGACGCCGGCGGAGATGTTTTTACGCAGCATAGGCAGTCGGGCGAGCAAGCGGCGCAGGGGAAGCCGTGTGGGGGATTTGAGCAGGATCTGTACCCGGCTTTTGCCCCGCAGCTTGGCCAGGGGACAGGGGGCGGGGCCGAGGACTTCGACTTCCCCGGCGGCCTGGAGCAGTGCGACCGCCAGTTCCTGCGCGGCGGCGGCGACCCGCTCGCCGTCGTTGCCGGAAAGGACGAGATTGACCAGATGGCCGAAGGGGGGATAGCCGAGTTCCTGGCGGAAAGCGGCTTCCTGCTCGTAAAAGCTGCGATAGTCATGGCTCGCGGCGCAGGCCAGGGCGTAATGGTCGGGGTTGCGAGTCTGGATGATGACCCGTCCCGGCAGATCCCCCCGCCCGGCCCGCCCGGCGACCTGGGTGAGGAGGGCGAAGGTGCGCTCGGCACTGCGAAAATCGGGGAAATTGAGGGTGGCGTCGGCGTTGACCACCCCGACCAGGGTGACGCCGTGGAAATCGTGGCCCTTGGCGACCATCTGGGTGCCGACGAGAATGTCGATCTCGCGGCCGGTCATGCGCTCCATCAGGGACTGATGCGCCCCCTTGCGGGCGGTGGTATCGCGATCCATGCGAGCGATGCGCGCCTCGGGAAAGCGCTCGGCCAGCTCGCTTTCGAGGCGCTCGGTGCCGATCCCCTCGGGGTGGATGTTGCCCCCCTGGCAGGTGGGGCAGAGTTCCGGCGGCGGCTGCCGGTAGTCGCAGTAGTGACAGCGCAGCAGCCGGTGTTGCCGATGGAAGGTCAGGGTGATTTCGCAGTTGGGGCAGCGGAAGGTCGTGCCGCAGTCGGCGCAAAGCAGATAGGGGGCGAAGCCGCGCCGGTTGAGCAGGAGCAGCGACTGTTCGCCCCGGGCCAGATTTTCTTCCAGGGCGGTCAAGAGCGGCGCGGAGAGATGTTCGCCGAAGGGGGTGGCGGCCAGATCAACCAGCTCGATTTGCGGCAGTTCCCGGGCCAGCACCCGGCCACGAAGTTCCAGATAGCCGGTCTGACCGCTCTGCGCCCGCTGGAAGGTGGTGACGGCGGGAGTGGCGCTGCCGAGCAGCACCGTCGCCCCGGCCATCTGACCGCGCAACAGGGCGAGGTCGCGGGCGTGGTAGCGAAAGCCCTCCCCCTGCTTGTAGCTCGCCTCGTGTTCCTCGTCGACGACGATGATGCCCAGTTTGTCGAGAGGGGCGAAGACCGCCGAGCGGGCGCCGATGACGATTTCCGCCTCGTTTCGGGTGATGGCCCGCCAGGCGTCGTAACGCTCGCCGTCGGAAAGCCCGGAATGAAGCACGGCGATACTCGCCCGGCCGCCGTGGAAGCGGGCGCGGAAACGCCCCACCAGCTGCGGGGTGAGGGCGATCTCCGGCACCAGCACCAGCGCCCGTCGCCCTTGGGCCAAGACCTGGTCGATGGCGCGCAGGTAGATTTCGGTCTTGCCGCTGCCGGTGACGCCGTGCAGCAGAAAAGGAGCGAACTCGCCGCCGGAGAGCGCCGGGGCCATTTGCGCCAGGACCGCCGCCTGCTCGGCGGTGGGGGTCGCCGACGTATCGGGCGTGACCGGCAGATCGAGAAAGGGGTCGCGGCGGCGCTCGGTTTCGCTCTCTTCGAGATAGCCGAGTTCCACCAGCCGCCGCAGGGCGCCGTAGGGGGCGGCCACGTGCGCCCGCAGTTCGCTCAACGTCAGCCGTCCGGCGGCGCGGACCAGGGTCAGCACCTCCTTTTGCAAAGCGCCGCTCGGCTGTCCGGCCAAGTCTGTAGCGGTATAGAGCTTTTCCCGGAGGATGGCGATTTCCGCGCCCCGTCCGGAGAGTCCGGCGGGCAACGCGGTGCGGATTACCTCACCGAGGGGATGGCCGTAGTAGTCGGCGGCGCGGGTGAAGAAAGGGACCAGTTCGGACGCGAAGAGGGGCGCGGCGTCAAGCACCTCGGCGACCGGCTTGAGGCCGTCCGTCTCCCCCTCGGACAGGGCCAGGAGATAGCCCACCACCTGCCGCCGTCCCAAGGGGACGCGCAGCCGCACCCCAACCCGCGCCGTCGCCCGCAGGGATTCCGGGACGAGGTAGGAGAGAGGTTTGTCGATGGGGGCGGCGATGGCCACAGTGGCAATGAGTGAGGACATATCCAATATCCGAAAAGCAAAATCTTAGAACCGTCGGGACTCGCCCCGACAGGTCAAAACCGTCGGGTTCCGGCCCGACAGCCGGGTTACTTTTCTTTGGGCGCAAAGAAAAGTAACCAAAAGAAACTTACCACTGCGTGGAGCATGGCGATCGCCGTCGACAGAGTTTCAATCATCCTTTGATTGTCAATAATTACGCTGGTGCTTCGTGGTTCTTCCCCGGGCGCGAGCGCGTGTCGAGGCGTCGGGGGTGGTGTTCAGACAACCGTCACAGCAATCGCGTTTTTTGGAGGAAGGCCTGAACCCCACAGGGTTTGCTGTTGTGATTTTGCTTTTCCAGGTAGCCCGGTCTTTGCTCAGCCGGGGAAACCGCCGAAGCCCCCACCAACGGTGGCAGTTGCGCTACGAAGCACTGTCGCTGGCATTACCATGACGGTGATTACATCCAAAGCCCTTCGCGCTAGTGCTTTTCATGCCCCACGCAGTGGAGCCGGTTTTTTGCTTACTTTTTTGTCGGCTTACAAAAAAGTAAGTCGCCTGGCGGGGCGAGACCCGCCGGTTCTAAAGTTTTTTTCCGAGCCGATCGTCACCAAGATTGGACCCGGCGGTTCTAAAAACAAAGGGCCGACACAAGCCGGCCCCGTTGACCCAACGTAAACAGGTGGCTTATTTGTCCCCCAACAACGCCGCCGCCACCTGCTCCCCCATCTTGACGCAAGCGGCAATATCCTCCGCCCCCGGGGTAAAGCGATAGTGCAAACCCGGCGCCGCCAGGGTGTATTTGAGTCCGAGCAGCCGCTCCTCCACCAGCTTGACCGCTTCGCCGCTCCAGCCGTAGGAGCCGAGCACCGCGCCGATCCGCCCTTTTGGAGTAACGGTGGAAATCAGCGCCAAAGTCTGCCAGACCGGCGGCGGCGCATCGCGGTTGATGGTCGGGGTGGCGACCACTAGGGCGTCGGCCCACTCCAGAGCATCGCGGAGCTTACCGGCATCGGCGCCGTACATGGCCATTTCCATGACCGCCACCCCCTGGGCTTCCAACCCCCGCCGCACGGCGGCGCCCATATTCCGGGTGTTGCCATGCGGAGAATGGCTCAGAATCAGCGCATGTTTCTTGCCGTCCTCCGGGGGCGCGGCCGCCAGGGACTTATAGGCGGCGATCACCGCCCTGGGATCGCGGCGCAGCAGCGGCCCGTGGGACGGGCAGATCATCCGCAGGTCGAGATGTTCGACCTTGGCCAGGGCCTCGCGGATCTTGTCCTTGAAGGGGCGCATGATGACGTCGAAGTAACTGGTGAAATCCCCGGAAAAATCGGGAGACTCGTCGTCATAGAGCTTTTCCGGGCAGTAGTGGGCACCGAAGGCGTCGCAGGAAAAGAGAATCTTCTCTTCCGGCAGCAGGGTGAAGATGGTATCCGGCCAGTGCAGGTAGGGAGCGAGAATGAAGCGCAGGGTTTTGCCGCCCAGGTCGATTTCCTGCCCTTCGCTCACCGCGTGGGTCTTCATCGGCACGTCGTGAATCTGCCTGAGGAAGTTTTCCGCCGCCTTCGAACAGTAGATTTCGATATTCGGATTGCGCTTGAGCAGCTCGCCAAGGGCGCCGGAATGGTCGGGCTCGGTGTGGTTGACCACCAGCAGGTCGATCTTGTCGAGGGGGACCAGGGCCGCGACTCGATCCAGATAGCCTTCGGTGAAGGATCTCTTGACCGTGTCGATCAGCGCCGTTTTGTCTTTTCCTTTGACCAGATAGGCGTTATAGGTGGAGCCGTTGCCGGTGGGAAAGAGTTCGTCGAAAACCCGCAATTGGGGATGCTTGGCCCCGAGCCAGTAGACTTCGGGGGCGATCTGGATGATTTCGTTCATAATCTTGAACCTTTCCTGGAACATAGAGAGGGCTTTGGGTTAGAATACCCAAGGCCGCCGCGCCTCGCAAGCCCCCAACCCGAACCGACAGTCCGACGACCCATGACCTTACCCGAACCGACTCCGGGAAAACCACCTTTGCGCATCACCCGCCGCCGCCTGCTGACAGCCGGCACCCTGGGACTCGGCGGACTGCTGGCGGGGGATGCCCTGTGGCGGGAGCCGCGCTCTTTCATGATCGAGGAACTGCACCTGCCCCTGGTAAAGATTCCGCCGGGACGGGAGCTGCGCCTGGTGCAGATCTCGGACCTGCATATCCAGGCCTTCACGGATTATCATCGCCGGGTGGCGGCGGCGGTTGACGACCTGAAGCCGGAAGCCATCCTGATCACCGGCGATTTTCTCGAAAAGGATCGCAATCTCGCCGATGTCCGCCAGTTTCTGAAGCTGCTGCGGGCGCCGAAGGGGATCTTCGCCGTGCAGGGCAACTGGGAATACTGGTCACGTCTCGAAGGAGAAAATCTGCGCCGTCACTTCGCCGGGGTGGGCGTCACCTTGCTCATCGACGAACGTTTCGACCTGGAGGCCGGCGACGTCCCCCTCTCGATTCTTGGCCTCGACTACCCCTCCCCCGTCGATCATCTCCTTAAACTGCAACAGCAGGCCGACCCCGGCCGGGTCAACCTGCTCCTCTCCCATGTCCCGGCCTTCCGGCACCAGCAGCTCGACGGCCGCGTCGACCTGATCCTCTGCGGTCATACCCACGGCGGCCAGGTCAAGATTCCCTTTGTTGAACCCTTCTACCTGCCCCGTTTTTCCTATCCCTTCGTCGCCGGGCTCTACCGCGTCGGTCCGAGCTCCACCCCCCTCTACGTCAACCGGGGGATCGGCACCAGCGTCCTGCCCGTGCGCTTTCTCTGCCGTCCGGAGATCACCCTGCTGCGCCTGCACGCCGCCTGAGCAGCGGCGATCAATAGCCGAGATATTTGAGCAGCCCGGAAAGCTCCCCCATCAGTGTCGCGAAGCCTTCGCCGGTGAGGCTCTGGGCACCGTCGCACAGGGCTTTCTCCGGCTCGGGATGGACTTCGACCATCAGCCCGTGGGCGCCGGCGACCAGGGCCGCCTTGCTCATCACCGGCACCAGGGCGCGAATGCCGGTGGCGTGGCTGGGATCGACGATGATCGGCAGATGGCTCATCTTGCGGATGAGCGGCACGATCGAAAGGTCGAGGGTGTTGCGGGTCGCCTTCTCGAAAGTGCGGATGCCCCGCTCGCAAAGGATGACCTGGCCGTTCCCTTCGGCGACGATATATTCGGCGGCGGCCAGGAACTCTTCGAGGGTGGCGCTCATCCCCCGTTTGAGCAGCACCGGATGGCGCCGTTTGCCGACTTCCTTGAGCAGATCGAAGTTCTGCATGTTGCGGGCGCCGATCTGCAGGATGTCGGCATAGCGGCAGACGTCGTCGAGCTGCTCGATGCGCATGACCTCGGTGACCACCGGCAGCCCCGCTTCGTCCCCGGCCCGGCGCAGATATTTGAGGCCTTCGACCCCGAGCCCCTGAAAGGAGTGCGGCCCGGTACGCGGTTTGAAGGCGCCGCCGCGCAGAATCTGCGCCCCGGCCGCTTTCACCACCCGCGCCGAGGCGAGCATCTGTGCTTCGCTTTCGATGGAGCAGGGACCGGCCATGACCACCGGCGGCCGACCGTTGCCGATTTTGACCGGGCCGACCTCGACGATGGTCGGTTCGGGATGAAAGTCGCGGGAGACCAGTTTGTAGGGCTTGCTGACGTGGATGCACTCGACCACGCCGGGCAGTTCGCGGATGCTGCTGTCATCCACGTAGCCCTGATTGCCGAGGACGCCGATGGCGGTGCGCTCGCTGCCGGGAATGGGCGAGGCTTGCAGGCCCATGGCCTCCACCGCCTTTTCGACGGCGCGGATCTGTTCCTGGGTGGCGTTGTGATTCATGACGATCAGCATGGCGGGCTCTCCTTTATCGGTAAGCTTTTCGGCGGGCGTTAGGGGGGACGATGCGCAAGGCGTCAGCTTAACCAGCGCCGGGGATTATTTCAACTCAATTCCCGGCGAGCGCATTGCACCGCAAGCGGCTTCATTGTATGCTGCGCCCCAACCTTCATCCGGGAGAATCGCCGTGCTCCGCCGTTGCCGTCACATCTTCATCCTGTCGCTGCTCTTTTTCTCGCTTCCGGCCGTCGCCGCCGTTGTCGCCGATAACCGGCCCGAAGGGGAGACGATCTTTCTTGCCCTCGGCTGCCGGGGCTGCCATCGCCTCGGCGCGGACGGCGGCAGTCGCGGCCCGGCCCTGGACGGCGTGGGCACGCGCCTTGCCGAATCCCGCCTGCGGGAACTCCTGACCCGACACGACCGCCAGGCGACCATGCCGAGTTTCAGCCACCTCACCGAAAGGGAACGGGAAGCGCTGCTGGCCTATCTGCGGACCCTGTGATCGCTCCGCCGCCCCGGACCCGTCGCCACTTAATCTCACAAAGGACCATCCGCATGACCCAGAGGATGATCGAAATCACCTCCCCCATTTTCTTCCCCTTGCCCCGCGATCCCGAAGAGGGAACGGACCTCTCCGCGCTCTTTCCCCAACCGCGGCCGCTGGCCCTGGAAATCGGCTGCGGCATCGGCGATTTCATCGTGCAACTGGCCCGGTTGCGGCCGGAACTGAATTTTCTCGCCATCGACATCTACAACAAGGGCTGCCACAAAACCTGTAAAAAGATCGAACTGGCCGGGTTGAACAATGTTCGGGTGCTGCGCGCCGAGGCCCGCTACCTGCTGACCCACTATCTCCCCCCGGAAAGCCTGGCGGCGATCTACATCAACTGCCCCGATCCCTGGCCGAAGAAGCGCCACCGCGACCGGCGCCTGGTGCGGCGGGAGTTCCTGCAAACGGCCCTCTACTACCTGCGCCCTGGCGGCGACTTCTATTTCAGCACCGATTTTCAGGATTACGCCGAGGATGTCGCCGCGCTCCTGCCCGAGATGACCGGTTACGTCAACGTTCTCGACCGGCCGCTGGCCACCGAGTTACCCGGCTATCCTCATTCCAAGTACATGCGCCGCTTCCTCCAGCAGGGGCAGCCGATCCATTTCATCCATTACCGCCGGAATCCGCAGCTGCCGCCGGAGAGTGTCGCCCCCCCGACCGTCGACCCCGGGTTCCGGCTCCACTGGAGGCGCGCCGAACATGTCTAGCTATCTGACCGCCAAGGTTCCCGGCACCGGGGGCATCATCAAGGAATCGTCCGAGGATTTTCTGGTCGAGGAACTGCCCCTCTACACCCCCTGCGGCGAGGGGGAACACCTCTACCTGCTGGTGGAAAAAGAGGGGATCACCACCTACGAACTGCTGCACCGGCTGGCCAAGGCCCTGGGGCTGCGCGAACGGGATATCGGCTACGCCGGACTCAAGGATGCCCGCGCCGCCACCCGGCAGACGGTCTCGGTCACCGGCGTCACCCCGGAGCAGGCCCTGGCCCTGCAACTGGACAATATCCGCGTGCTCGACGCCCGCTTTCATCGCAACAAGCTGCGCCTCGGCCACCTGGCGGGCAATCGTTTCAGCATTCGCCTGCGCCAGGTCAAGGACGATGCCCTGGAACACGCCCTCGATGCCCTGCACATCCTGCAACAGACCGGCGTTCCCAACCGCTTCGGCGAACAGCGCTACGGGGTACTCGGCAATTCCCATCGCATCGGACGGGCGCTTTTGCGGCGGGATTTTCCCGAAGCCATTCGCGAGATCATCGGCGATCCGACGCAAATCGCCAACGAGCGCTGGCGCAGTGCCGCCGAAGCCTTCGCCCGGGGGGATCTCGACGGGGCGCTGGCCGCCTTTCCCGGCCGCTTCCGCGACGAACGGGCGCTCTTGCACGCCCTGCGCGAGGGGAAAAGCCCCGAGGCGGCGTTTGCGGGATTTCCCCGCAAGCTGCTGCGCCTCTATCTGTCGGCCTACCAGTCCCATCTCTTCGACCGGGTGCTGGCCATGCGCCTCGATTCCATCGATCTCCTCTGGCCCGGCGACCTGGCTTGCAAGCATGTCAACGGCGCCTGTTTCCTGGTGCTCGATCCCGCCGCCGAACAGCCCCGCGCCGACGCCATGGAGATCAGCCCGACGGGACCGATGTTCGGCTACAAGATGACCCCGGCCCAGGGGCAGGCGGGACTGCTCGAACAGAGCCTGCTTGACAAGGAGGGATTGAGCCTGGAGAATTTTCGTCTATCCGACGGCCTCGGCATGGAGGGGGAGCGGCGGCCGCTGCGGGTGCCGCTCGAGAACCCGACGGCGCGCCGGGAGGGGGAGGATCTGCTCCTCGAATTTTCCCTGCCGCGCGGCAGCTACGCCACGGCGGTTCTGCACGAAATCGTCAAGGACGCCCCCTGAGGCGTCCGCCGACTCCTTCCGCCCGCGCCCGACCGGCGGGGCGAGTACGAGGAGCGAGCCATGACCGACACCCCGCCGCCCCGCCCCGTGCCCAACCCCGACTATCGGGTCAATTTCTTTCGCCCCCGCGCCGGTTACCTGCGCCAGAAGGTCCGCTACACCTGGGTGCTGCTCATCAGCTGGGCCTTTTTCACCCTGGGCTTCCAGTTCCTGCTGCTCCTGACCCAGGACACCCCGGAAGGGGACGGTCTGATCACCGAAACCATCCTCTTCGGCTTTCCGCTGCACTACTGGTTTTCCGGCCAGTTCCTCATCGTCTGGTTCATCCTCCTCTGTTTTTTCTTCAATCTCTTCGTCGATCACCTGACGCGCATCCACCGCAAAAACCGATAGGAGACCGCCATGCCCAGCGACGGCATCAAACTCGCTCCGGCCCTGCTGCTGGCCTGCATCCTCGCCCTCTCGCTGCTGGTCGGTCTCGCCGGCCGCACCAGCAAAGGCGCCTACTATCTCGTCTCCGGGCCCTCCGTCGGACGCGCGGGGATCGGCGCGGCGATCGCCTCGAACTGGATGAGCGCCGCCTCCTTTCTCGGCATCGCCGGCATCTTCTACCTGCAGGGCTACATGGCCTTCGCCTATGTGGTCGGCTGGACCGGCGGCTATGTCCTGCTATTGATCCTGATGGCGGCCCAGATCCGCCGTTTCGGCAAATACACCGCCCCCGAATTCGTCGAAGCCCGCTACGATTCCCCGGTGGCCCGCTGCCTGGCGGCGACGATCACCATCCTCATCACCCTGATCTACTGCACCGCCCAGTACAAGGGGATCGCCCTGGTCTTTTCCTGGATCTTCGGCCTCGACTACACCCCATCCCTGTTCCTCGGCACGGCCGTCGGCATCGGCTACCTGGTCCTCTCGGGAACCCTCGGCGCCTCCCGCAATCAGCAGTTCCAGTACGGCACCCTCATCCTCTGCTTCATCATCCCACTTATGGTCATCGCCAAAAAGCTCGGTTATTTCTGGGTTCTGCCGCAGCTCGGCTATGGTCGCGCCCTGTGCGAGCTGGGCCGGGCACCGCACCACCTCTCCCTCGCCCCCTGGACCTCGGGCACGGCCTACGAATGGATCGCCCTCTGCTTCACCCTGATGGTCGGCACCGCCGGACTGCCCCATGTCCTCTCCCGCTTCTACACCGTCCCCAACCTGCGCGACGCCCGCTGGAGCGTGGTCTGGGGAATCTTCTTCATCGGCCTGCTCTACTGGAGCGCGCCGGTCTACGCCACCCTCGCACGCATCGCCCAGGGGAGCACAGAGATGCCGACGGATCCCGAAGCGGCCCGCGCCCTGGCCGACCTCATCGTCCTCAAAGCGGGGGAGTGGGCGGGGCTGCCTTCCTGGCTCATCGGCATCATCGCCGTCGGCGCCGTCATCGCCGCTTTCTCCACCGTTACCGGTCTGCTCATCACCGGCGCCGGGGCTTTTTCCTACGACATCTATTACCGCCTGATCAATCCGGCGGCCGACGAAAAGAAACGCATGTACGTCGCCAAGGGCGCCACCTTGGTCCTGGCCCTGCTGGTGGTGGTGCTGGCCGTCAACCCGCCCTGGCTCATCGCCCAGATCACCGCCGTCGCCTTCGCCCTCGCCGGCAATACCCTCTTTCCCGTCTTCCTCCTCGGCATCTGGTGGGATCGCACCAGCAAACAGGGAGCCGTCGCCGGCATGCTCACCGGCTTGGCCGTCACCTTCGGCGCCCTGCTCCTCGGCCCCCTCGTCCCCGGGCTCGGCACCGCCCTGCCGGCGACCTCCTCGGCGCTGATCGGCGCCCCCCTGGTGATTCTGGTGATGATCGGCGTATCGCTGGCGACCCCGCCGCCGCCGGAAGAGATCCGCCGCTTCCTGGCCGAGGAAGTCCACGCCCCCTGATGCGACAAATACCATAAAAAAGAACATCGTTCTATTTCGGATTTTCCATGAAACTGGTCCTGTCGGCGGGCAGCCTCTACACGCTCCCCCTGGAAAAAATCTTTGAGCTCGCCCTCGACACCGGCTTCGACGGTGTCGAGGTGATCGTCAATTACGATTTCCAGTACCAGGACAACCGCGCCCTCCTCCTCGACCTGGCGGCGATCCTGCCGATTTGCTCCCTGCATGCGCCCTTCATGGAACTGGACGGCTGGGGCAACAAGATTCACCAAACCCTGCGCACCGCCGAACTGGCCCTGGAGGCGGGCATCCCCCTGATCAACTTTCACCCCCCCAGCTGGCTCGGCTGCGAACTGAAATTCTGGCACTGGCTCAAACGCCTCGACGATTGCCAGCGGGACATCGGCCGCGACCAGGTCATCATCACCATCGAAAACATGCCCAGCACCGGCCCCTTCGGGGTCAATCCCTACCTGCTCGGACAGACCGAGCGGCTGATCCGCTTCATGGATGATCACCATCTCTACCTGACCTTCGACACCGCCCACATGGGCTCGTCCAAGGCCGACTTCCTCGGTGATTTCCACCGGCTTTACGATACCGGCCGCATGCGCAACATCCACTTTTCCGATTTCGGCCACGGCCGCGAACATCTGCTCCCCGGACGCGGCATCCTCCCCCTGACCCGTTTCCTTAATCATCTGCGGGAAACAGGCTACCACCAGGCTCTGACCCTGGAACTTTCGCCGCACGAATTCCCCAAGGAGGAAGAAGGCATTCGCGCGAGCCTGGCGGAACTTTTCGAGTATTTGCGGAAGGAGACGAAGGGCGCGTGAGGAACGAGGGGTGAGGGAGAGATAGAGAGTTAGTGGTAAATCCACGTTAAATCAGGCTGAGCAAAAATGCCCGGATGCAAGGCGCCCGAAATTCGAGGAGTGAGGCGTACCGGGAGGTACGTCGCAACGACGAGGATGAGGGCAACGCCGCGGATGGGCGTTTTTCCTCAGCCCCTAGCGCACGATGTAGACGGAGCAGCGGGCCTGCTCCGCGATCCGGCTGGAGACGCTCCCCAGAAGGGCGCGCTTGACCCGACCGACGCCGGAAGAGCCGATGACGATGACGTCGACCTCCTCCTGTTCGGCAAATGACAGGATCTCGTCGGCGGCTTCACCGTATACGACC
>CALJLX010000420.1 GCA_937982495.1 uncultured Desulfuromonas sp. | reverse complement strand
TCGACCGCATTCTCAGTGCTCCCGCCATGCAGGCCCTGGCCGCGACCTGCCCCCATGTGCTGCTGCTGGAAGCGGCCCAGGAGACAGTCGCCGAGCTGCGCCGGGGCATCCTCGCCGGGGGCGCCACGACCGAGTCGACCATCGATGCTATTGCCGCCCAGGCCGCGTACCGCGCCGAAGCCAAGCAGGAACCGTCGCTGCGGCCGGTGCTCAACGCCACCGGCACCTTGCTGCACACCAATCTCGGTCGCGCCCCTTTGAGCGCGGCGGCGCTGGCCGCCATCGCCGCCGTCAGCCGTTCCTATTCCAACCTCGAACTCGACCTGGCGACGGGCAAGCGCGGCCATCGTTTTTCCCATGTGGAGGAACTTCTCTGCCGGCTGACCGGCGCCGAGGCGGCGGCGGTGGTGAACAACAACGCCGGTGCGGTGCTGCTCGCCCTGACCGCCCTGGCCAAGGGGAAGGAGGCCATCGTTTCGCGGGGGGAGATGATCGAGATCGGCGGGGCGTTTCGCATCCCCGAGGTGATGGAGGCGGGCGGGGTCAGACTGCGCGAGGTGGGGACGACCAACAAGACCCATCTCAAGGATTACGCCGGGGCGATCAACGCGGAAACCGGCCTGCTGCTCAAGGTGCACACCAGCAACTACCGCATCGTCGGCTTCACCGAGGAGGTGCCGGCGGCGGCGATGGTCGAACTGGCCCACGGCCACGGTCTGCCGGTCATGGAGGATCTGGGCAGCGGCATGCTCATGGATCTCACCCCCTTCGGCCTCCCCCGGGAACCGACGGTGCGCGAGGCGGTGGCGGCGGGGATCGACGTCGTCACTTTCAGCGGCGACAAACTCCTCGGCGGTCCCCAGGCGGGGGTTCTCGTCGGCACCCGCGCCGCCCTCGACAAGATCCGCCACCACCCCCTGGCCCGCGCCCTGCGCATCGACAAGTTGACCCTGGCGGCGTTGGAAGCGACCCTGGCCGCTTACCTCGACGAACGGCGGGCGCTGGCGGAACTGCCGGTGTTGCGCATGCTCAAGATGACGGCGGCGGAAGTGGAGAAACGCAGCCGCGCCTTCGCCGAAGGGCTCGGCGCGGCCCTCGGCGCGACGGCGGAGATCGCCGTGGTCGAAGAGCCTTCGGCCATCGGCGGCGGCGCCCTGCCCCTGACCGAACTCCCCGGCTTCGCCGTCGCCCTGACCCCGCAAGGGGTCAGCGTCGACCTCCTCGCCCTGCGCCTGCGCCGGGGGAAACCGCCGGTGGTCGGCCGCGTTCAAGACAACCGCCTGCTCCTCAATCTGCGCACCATCCTCCCCGACGAAGAGCCGCGCCTCATCGAAGCCCTGCGCGCGGCGCTCCTTTCCTGATCACCATAAAAACAACAGGGGCGGCATCCTGATGGATACCGCCCCTGTTGTTTACATTACTCGGCTGTCAACCCAGGCTGATCAAAAATGCCCAGGTGCAAGGCGCCTGAAATTCGAGGAGTGAGGCGTACCTGTAAGGTACGTCGCAACGACGAGGATGAAGGCAACGCCGCAGATGGGCGTTTTTCATCAGCCTGCGTTATTCCCTCAGGCGCGGCCGCCGGACATCGCCTGCAACCGGGCGATGCGCTCTTCCATCGGCGGATGGGTGGAGAAGAGCTTGGCCAGCGACGCTCCTTTCAGGGGATTGACGATGAACATGTGCGAGGTGGCCGGGGTCGCCTCGTTCATCGGCACCCGCTGGGACGCCAGCTGCAGCTTGTTCAGGGCGCTGGCCAGGGCCAGGGGATTGCCGCAGATCTTCGCCCCGGAGGCGTCGGCCAGATACTCGCGACTACGGGAGACCGCCATCTGGATGAGCATCGCCGCCATCGGCGCGATGAAGGCCATGGCCAGGCCGCCGAGCATGCTGCCGCCCCCTTCCTCGTCGTCGCTGTTGCCGCCGCCGAAAATAGCCGCCCATTGGAGCATGTTGCCGAGCATGGCGATGGCCCCGGCGAAGGTCGCGGCGATGGTGGAGATGAGGGTGTCGCGGTTCTGGACATGGGCCAGTTCGTGGGCCATGACCCCTTCCAACTCCTCGGCGGAGAGGATGCGCATGATCCCCTCGGTGGCGGCGACGGCGGCATTTTGCGGATTGCGGCCGGTGGCGAAGGCGTTGGGGCTCTCCGAAGGGATGATGTAGACCTTGGGCATGGGCATTCCGGCGCGCTCGGCCAGGCCCTTGACCATCCGATAAAAGACCGGGCTTTCGGTTTCCGAAACCTCCTTGGCCTTGTACATCTTCAGCACGATTTTGTCCGAATACCAGTAGCTGAAGAAGTTCATCCCTCCGGCCAGAAGCAGGGCGATGACCATCCCCCCCTGACCGCCGATGGCGTTGCCCATGGCGACCATGAGCAGGGTGAGACAGGTGAGAAAAAAGGTAATTTTCAGGGTGTTCATGATTGGATTCCTCCGTACCTCGGGTTGCGCCGTCGGTAAAAGAAAAGACCCTTACCCACGGCTGACTGTTGAAGCGCCATGAATAAAGGTCTGGCAAATTGCGGCTTACGGCCTTAACCCCGCGCCCGGGCGGACGAACCGCCGTAATGACGAAACGCGGGCCGGCGATGTCTCCCGCCGGTTGCTACTCCCCTTTAACGACTCAAAGGATACGAAAAGAGAGAATTCCCTGTCAACGAAAATCGGGCGACAGGCGAGCCGCTCAGAAGATGCCGGCGACGAAGACTTCCATCTGTTCCAGTTCGGCGGCAAGGCTGGCGGGATCGAACTTCGCCAGGGCCGCGCTTAAGGGAGAATCGGCCAAAGGCGGGAGGCTCCCCTCATTGACGTAGCGATCCGCCAACTGGACGAGGGCCGGCATGCGATCCGCCTCCGTCAGACAAGCGGGATCATGGTGGCGGGAAATGACGGTGCTCACCGCTTCCGGCAGATGCCAGTTTTCGGCCAAGAGCGCCCCCACCTGAACGTGATGGGCGGCGACCAGGCGCTCGCATTGTTCATCGGAGAGTTCCTGCTCCGCCAGCAATCGCCATAGCACCACCTTGCCGATGTCGTGAAGGAGGCCGCCGACAAAGGCGATCTCCTCGTCCTCGCCGCAGAGTCCGGCGAGTTTACGGGCGACGTAGGCACACTTGAAACTGTGCCGCATCAACTCGACCACCTTATCCCGCTCCGCGCCGCCGGTGGGCGTGACGCAATGGGCGGTGGCGATACCCAGCAAAACCTTGTAGCCGAGCAGAACCAGGGCGTGCTGTACCGAAGTCACGGGATTGGCCACCGCGTAGAAGGAAGAATTGACGACCTTGAGGATGCGCGAGGTCAACACCTGATCGGCCATGACGATTTTCAGGACCTGATGGGGCGAGCCCTGGGGGTCTTCCAGCGCCTGGCGTAGTTGCAGCAGCGTCTTCGGCATGGGCGGCAGGGAGAAGTCGCCGCGGCGCAGACGTTGGGAAATGGTTTCAAACCAGGCATCCTGGCCGGAGCGTTGTTCGGCGAGAGCCTTTTCATTGAGATCCCGGGCCCGTTTCACCGCCTCGCCCAGACCCAGGCGCGCCACCCGGCCGCCGGTCGAGGGCTCGCTCCTGCGCAGCAGAAAAAAGCCTTGCGACCAGCGCAGGGCATCGGCCAGGGCCAACAGCAGCCGAAAGCTCTGGAGGCGTTTCAGGGCCGGAGGGTCGAGCAGCTTTTGTTCCACCAGGTAGCGCCCCAAGGGAAGATTTTGCGCCGCGCTTTCCCGGCGGGCCAGGGCGAGCCGTTCCGGGTCGAGAAAACCGGCGCCGGAGAGGATATATTCCTGACTTTCCTCCTGGCGGTTACTGACCAGGCCGACCAGCAGCCCGTTTTCCAGGGCCAGGGTCTTCCGAACCGAACCGGTGACCAGCGTCAGCGTCCCGGTCAGAGCGCGCGCCTCGATCCAGGCCAGCAGATCCCCCAGGGGCATCAGCCCCAGATCCCCCTGCAAGCAGTCCGGTTCCTCCAGCGGACGAATTTCCTTGGCGGCCTGATTCATAAGCGGAACCTCTCCCTCCGGCAATGGAACTCCGAAAAAAATCGAAAACACCCTCGGTTAGGTTAAATGATCGCCCGGCCCTGGGAATTGTCAATCCCGGAACCATTGCGCGGACCTCGACAGATCATTGCAAAACCCGCGCCATAGGGCTTTTCCGGTTGCCAACTTCGGCCTGGACGTTATATTTTCAACTTGTTCGCCCGGAACAATCCTTTCATTTACGTTGATCGACCAGGAGGTTTCATGACCGCACCCGCCCCCCTGCTGCTGGCCCGAGGCGACCAGGATATCGCCCTGCTTCCGCGCATGGCCAACCGTCACGGTTTGGTGGCCGGCGCCACCGGCACCGGCAAAACCATCACCTTGCGCCTGCTGGCCGAAGGCTTCAGCCGCATGGGCGTGCCGGTCTTTCTCGCCGATATCAAAGGGGATCTTTCGGGGATGGCGGCGGCGGGGGAAGGCCACCCGAAAGTTGTGGAACGAGCCGCTCAACTCGGGCTGAGCGACTTCGCCCCGGAGACTTTTCCGGTAATTTTCTGGGATCTTTTCGGCAAACAAGGGCATCCAATACGGGCCACCGTGTCGGACATGGGGCCGCTCCTTCTCGGGCGGTTGCTCAACCTCACCGACGTCCAGGCCGGCGTCCTCAACCTGGCCTTCCGCATCGCCGACGACAACGGCCTGCTGCTTCTCGACCTGAAGGACCTGCAGGCGATGGTCCGCCACCTGGGGGAGAACGCTTCCGACTACACCACCAGCTACGGCAATATCTCCAGCGCCAGCGTCGGCGCCATCCAGCGCGCCCTGATCGCCCTCGAAGACCAGGGCGGCGCCGCCTTTTTCGGCGAACCGGCGCTGGAGCTGACCGACCTCATGCGCACCGACCTCTCCGGCCGGGGAATGGTCAATATCCTGGCGGCGGATCAGCTCATTCTCTCGCCGCAACTCTACTCCACCTTCCTGCTCTGGCTACTGTCGGAGCTGTTCGAGCGCCTCCCCGAGGTCGGCGACCCGGAAAAACCGCGCCTGGTCTTCTTCTTCGACGAAGCCCATCTCCTTTTCGACGAGGCGCCCAAAAGCCTGCGCGACAAGATCGAGCAGGTGGTGCGCCTGATCCGCTCCAAGGGGGTGGGGATCTACTTCGTGACCCAGAGTCCGAGCGACGTTCCCGACGAGGTTCTCGGCCAGCTCGGCAACCGCGTCCAGCACGCCCTGCGCGCCTTCACCCCGCGCGACCAGAAGGCGGTGCGCACCGCCGCCGAAACCTTCCGCCCCAACCCCAAGCTCGACACCGCCCGGGTCATTACCGAACTGGGGGTGGGCGAGGCGCTCCTTTCGGTGCTCGACGCCAAGGGGACGCCGACCATGGTCGAGCGGGCACTGGTCTGTCCGCCCCGCAGCCGCCTGCGCCCCCTGGACGAGGGCGAGCGCCGTCAGGTGCTTCAGGGCTCCCCCCTCTTCGGCCGCTACGAGCAGGTCGTCGACCGGGAGTCGGCCCATGAAATCCTGCGCGACCGAGCGCTGCGCGAGCAGGAACGCGCCGCCCTCGAAGCGGAACTGGCCCAGAGCCGGCCCCAGGCCGGAAAACCGGCGGCACGACGCGGACGCCAGCCGGACAGCCTGGTGGAATCCCTGGCCAAGAGCGCGGCCCGCAGCATCGGCACCCAGGTCGGCCGCACGCTGATCCGCGGCGTCCTCGGCTCCCTCTTCGGCGGCCGCCGTTAAATCCGCCATGCGCCTTTCCCCCGCCCTGCGGCAAGGGTTGTGCCTGATCTGTCTGGGGCTCGCCGCCCTGGTCGGCTGGGGACTGGGCGAAGGGGGGATCCCCCTCGGCTCCCTGTCCGGCGCCGCCGCCCTGCTGATCCTGGTCTTCGGCGCGGCCGGCCTGGCCCCCTCCCCCCGGCGACGGGAAAAGTACTACGTCATGGCCGCCGCGCTGATCCTCTTTCTCGGGGGTTGGTCGGCGGGACAGGCGACGGATCGCCGCGCCTTTCACCAATGCCTGGAACGGGGGGAGGAGATTCGCGCCGCCCTGGAGGAGTTTCGCCATGAAAAAGGCCGCTATCCGGAGAGTCTGAAGCAACTGGCCGTGGATCTGCCCGGCCGCCGACGGCTGCATCCCGACCTGCTTCACTACCGGCGCCTGGACGGCGACTACGAACTGTCTTTTAACCGGGGGAACCTGCGCTTCGCCGCCGGCCGCCACCTCCCCTTCGGCGCCCGCCGCCAGGAGCCCTGACCATGGAACACGCTACCGTTCACCGTCTGCGCACCCGCCAGGAACTCCCCTTGCCCATCGACGAGGTCTTCGCCTTCTTCGCCGACGCCGGCAATCTGGAACGGATCACCCCGCCGGAGCTCAACTTCCGCATTCTCACCCCGCTGCCCCTCGCCGTCGCCCAAGGCACCTTCATCGATTACCGCTTGCGCCTCTTCGGCATCCCTTTTTCGTGGAAAACCGAAATCACCTCCTGGGAGCCCCCGCACCGGTTCGTCGACGAACAGCGCCGGGGACCGTACCGCCAGTGGATTCACCGGCACCGCTTCAGCGCCGTCGCCGGGGGGACGCTCATGGAGGACGAAGTCCTTTACCGGCTCCCCTTCTCCCCGCTGGGGGATCTGGCGTTGCCCCTGATCCGGCTGCAACTGGGGCGGATTTTCAACTACCGGAAAGAGGCCATTCGGTGTATTCTCGGCGGAAGTTGAGGCTCCGGGGCGCCCCGGATGTTACCCCGGCACTGGAGACAAGATGAAAGAGATTACCGCAATCAAGCACATGCCCCGCCTTGATCCCGACGGACTGATGCGGCTGATGTACTGGGTCTCGGTCCTGTCCCTGCTGGTCATCCTCTCTTTGGCCGGCTACGGCATTCATCGGGTCTTCACCGCGCACGTCATCCACAATGCCGAAGAGACCGCCGTGCGGCTGAGCGAACTGCTCTCCGGCGAAGGTCGGCTGTTCCTCGACAAATCCGGCCGGCTGACCCTCTCCGCCCCGAACCGGGAGCGTCTCGACCACCGCCTGCGCACCCTCTCCGCCCCCTTCGACGTGGTCAAGATCAAGATCTACGACACCAAGGGAAAGATCCTCTACAGCACCGACCCGGGGATCATCGGCCAGGTCGATGACGGCAACCCGCGCCTGGCCAAAGCCCTCGCGGGCCGGGTCGACAGCCGCCTGGAGAGCCGGGAAACGGTTCTCGACCTGGCCGACGAGCAGCAGTTCGACGTCGATGTGGTCGAAACCTACGTGCCGATTCTCGACGACCACCGGATCGCCGGTTGCTTCGAGCTGTACATGGACGTCACCCGCTATCGCGAGGAAATCCGCCGGGGAGTGCTGGCCTCGACCGGGCTTTTGGCCCTGATTCTGACCGGTGTCTTCACCGCCGCCTTTCTGGTCGTGCGTCGGGGGGTTCTGCAACTGCGCCAGGCCCAGGAGCAGTTGACGCAACTGACCAGCATCGACCCGCTGACCGGCGCCTTCAATCGCGGCGAAATCCTCAACCGGGCGCGCAAGGAAGCCTCACGCCTGCGCCGCGCCATGAACCAGTCGCCGGATCAGGCGATCGCGCTGGTGATGGTCGACATCGACCGTTTCAAGACGATCAACGACCGCCATGGGTTTCTTGTGGGGGATACGGTATTGCGCCAGGTGGTGCGCCGCATCAAGATCGAATTGCGCGACTACGACCTTTTCGGCCGCTATGGCGGCGAGGAATTCCTGGCGATCCTGCCCGGCACCGACCTCCCCGCCGCGCTGGCCGTGGCCGAGCGCATGCGCCAGGCGGTAGGGGAAACGCCCCTCGATGTTGAAGGACGGAGCCTGCCGGTCACCATCAGCCTCGGCGTCGCCGTCCTCGCCGGCGAAGTCCTCGATCTCACCGGCACCCTGCAACGAGCCGACGAAGCCCTCTACCAAGCCAAGAGCACCGGTCGCAACCGGGTCTGTTGCGCGGAACCAGGCCATAACCCCGAGGAACCCCGCCCATGAGCCTCATGTACTGGACTCCCGAAATCGCCGTCGGCAGCGAACTGATCGACTTGCAGCACCGATCCCTGATCGACCGGGTCAACTGCCTGGTGTCGGCCATCGACGAAGGGCGCGAGGACGAGGAAATCGCCCGCCTTTTCGACTTTCTCAAGGAATATACCCAGGATCACTTCGCCGCCGAGGAGCGCCTGATGGCGGAAACCGGCTATCCCGAACGCGAGCGCCATACCGCCGAGCACCGGGCCTTTTGCGAGAAGATCGCCGACCTCGAAGGGCGCATGGCCGCCGAGGGGATGACGACGGTGCTGAAACGGGACTTCGATGAAGCCGTCATCGACTGGCTCTTCGAGCACATCTGCCGGGTCGACCGCCTCCTGGGCAAGTACCTCGGCGCCTGAGCCGCTCAGAAAAGCCGCGCCAACAACGTAACGACGGCGGTCTCCACCCGCAGGATGCGCTCGCCGAGAGCGCAAGGAACAAATCCCGCCTCCTGCAACTTTTCGATCTCATAGGGGATGAACCCCCCTTCCGGCCCCACCGCCAGGGTCACGGACCCGGCGATGCCGCGCGGACAGGGACATTCCGTCTGGGGGTGAGCGACCAGGCGGGTGCTGCCGGCGCTCAGGGCGGGCAGTTCGTCCTCGACGAAGGGTTTGAACAGGGGTTTCAGCAGCACGTCCGGCAGTACCGTATCCCGCGCCTGTTCCAGCCCGAGAATCAGCGGTTCCCGTAACGCCTCGCCGAGCAGGGCCGGACTCTTCCAGAAACTCTTCTCCACCCGAAAGCCGTTCATCAGCACGATCCGCTTCACCCCCATCGAGGTCGCCGCCAGCAGCACCCGTTTCAGCACCTTGGGCCGGGGCAGGGCCAACAGCAGCGTCACCGGCAAGGGCGGCGGCGGCTCCCGGTCCAAGACCACCGCCATTTCCAGGCCCTCATCATCCAGCCGCAGAACCTCTCCCCTTCCGATCTTTCCCCCGGCCTCGCCCACGCACAGACATTGCCCCACCGCCGCCCGATGCACCTCCAGCACATGCCGCAGGCGCCGTCCGGTCAACAGAACACGGTCGGGCGCAACAAAATCTTCGGGGAAAAGCAGTATCAGATTCACAAATCTCCCTCCTTAAAGCAGGTGTTTTTTTAATTACAAATCACCACAAACCCACAAAAACTAATGCAGAATTATACGCTTTTTTCTAATCAAATTTCCCCCGGTGAGTGCTTGCAATGGGGAGAAAGGCTGTTATATATGGATTTCACTATTCAACCTCTTCGAAAGGAGCACAAAAAATGAAGAAGAAATGGCTCGCCCTGCTCGGCTGCGCCCTGCTCGTCGGCTCCGCCGCCGTCGCCTTGGCCGGAACCGCCGAGGAAACCCTCGGCCAACGTCTCTACTTCGACAAACACCTCTCCCTCAACCAGAACCAGTCCTGCGCCAGCTGCCATCTGCCCGCCGCCGGCTTCGCCGACCCCATGAACGTCGCCGATCCCTGGAACAGCGTGGTCTCCCTCGGCTCGGATGTCACCCTGAACGGCGGGCGCAACTCGCCGACCTCGGGCTACGCCGCCTTCATTCCCAAATTCAACGGCACGGCACCCTACGCCGGCGGCCAGTTCTGGGACGGCCGCGCCGACACCCTCAAGGATCAGGCCAAGGGTCCCTTCCTCAATCCCGTGGAAATGGCCATGGCCGACGAAAGAGCGGTAATCGCCGCCATCGCCGACCCCGCCAACAAGAACTACAAGCAGTACGTCAAACTCTTCGCCTCGGTCTACGGCATCGACCTGGCCACCCTCGATCTCAACGACCCGGCGCAGGTGCTGAACGCCTACGACAAAACCGCCCAGGCCATCGGCGTTTTCGAGCAGTCCACCCGCTTCGTCAAATTCAACTCCAAATTCGACTACTATCTGGCCGGACAGGCCAAGCTGACCGCCCAGGAACTGAACGGCCTGGCCCTCTATGAAGGCGATGCCAAGTGCGCCGCCTGCCATCCGAGCGCGGCGACGATCAACCCCGACGGCACCATCGTGCCGCCCCTGTTCAGCGATTTCACCTACGACAACCTGGGGATTCCCAAGAGCATGAACCCGCTGATCGCCGATAATCCCGTCGACCTCGGTCTCGGCGACCGTCTGAATGACCCGCTGGAAAACGGCAAGTTCCGGGTGCAGAGCCTGCGCAACATCGCCCTCACCCCGCCCTACGGGCATAACGGCTACTTCGCCACCCTGGAGGAGATCGTTCGTTTCTACAACACCGCCGGCGACGGCACCTGGCCCGCTCCGGAAGTGGCCGAAAACGTCAACCGCGACGAACTCGGCAAACTCGGCCTGACGCCCCAGGAAGAAGCGGACCTGGTCGCTTTCCTCAAGACCCTGAGCAACGACTACAAGGATACGATGCCCGCGAACTTCGTCCTGCCGCCGATGACCCCGCTCAACTAGAAAGAGCGTCCATTCGTCGTCAAAAGCCCCGCTTCCTTTGGATGCGGGGCTTTTTTTGTCGGCGGAGATTCTACCCGGCGACGGGCAGACGGATAAGAAAGCGGCTCCCCTGCCCTTCGGCACTTTCGACGGCGATGTCGCCGCCGTGGGCCTTGACGATGCCGTAGGAGATGGAGAGCCCCAGGCCGGTGCCGCGCTTTTTGGTGGTGAAGAAGGGGTTGAAGATCTTCTCCCGCAACTCCGGAGGGATGCCGCAACCGCTGTCGCGGACGCCGATCACGACGCAGCCCGCCTCGCTCTTGCCTTCGAGAATCAGTTCCCCGTGCCCGTCCATGGCCTGCACCGCGTTGAGGACGATATTGGTGAAAACCTGGCGCAGCCGCTCGCCGTCGCCCAAGACCGGCGGCAGATCGGCGGGGAGGCGACGTTCGATGCGCACGCCGGCGAGGGGGGCCTGATGACTGACCTGGGCGAGAATCTCCTCGATCAGCTCGACGACGGACACCGGCGCCGGGTGGATCGCCTGCTCGCGAGCGAAGGCCAGGAGATTGCCGGTGATCAGGGAGACCCGCTCGGTCTGCCGGAGGATCTCTTCCGCCTCCTCGCGGCCGTCCGCGCCGGGGGGAATCTCCATCAGCAAGATCTCGACGTTGCCGCGCATGATGGCGGCGGGATTGTTGATCTCGTGGGCGACGCCGGCGGCGAGGGAACCGATGGCCGCCAGCTTCTCGCTGCGCAGCAGTTCTTCCTGGGCCTTGATCAGTTGCAGGCTCTTCTCTTCCAATTCGGCGGTGCGGTGCGCCACCTGATCTTCCAGATCGCGGGTGAGATTGCCGAGGTCCTCGTCCCGCTGACGCAGGGCGGCGGTCATGCGATTGAAGGCGGCGGTCAGATGGCCGATCTCGTCTTCGCCGGCCACCGGCAGGCGGATGTCCCGCTCCCCGGCGGCGACCCGCTCGGCGCTCTCGGCCAGGCGTTGCACCGGCCGCGAGAGGTGCTCGGCGATCTGCCGGGAGAAAAGGTAGCCGAGACCGCCGCCGATGAGCAGCAGCGCGAACAAGCTGCCGTGGGCCAGATTTTTCAGCCGGTCGAAGGGGGCTTCGAGCAGGCCGACATAGAGGGCGCCGATGATCTG
>CALJLX010000419.1 GCA_937982495.1 uncultured Desulfuromonas sp. | reverse complement strand
GCAGCGCTTTCGGCGGCCCGGACCGCCATGCAGAGCCTCGATACCATCACCCACAACATGGCCAACCTCCGCACTTCCGGTTACAAGCGGGGGCGCGTGGCCTTCGCCGCCGCGCTCAGCGAAGCCCAATCCTGCAACCAGGGCAAGGGGCTCAATTTCGCCAAGGGCCAGGAAGGGTTCAGCGATTTCTCCCAGGGAGTGATCACCACCACCGGCCAGCCCTTCGATATGGCCATCTCCGGTTCCGGCTACTTCAAGGTCGGCGACGATCTCGGCAATGTCTTTTACACCCGCCAGGGGAACTTCTCCCCGAACAGTGAAGGCAACCTGGTTGCCGCCGGCGGCTTCAAGCTGCTCAACGAAGGGAACGCGCCGATCGTCATCGACGGCCCGGTAAAAATCATCGGCGAAGACGGCACCATCCAGATGGAATCGGGCGCGACCCAGAAAATTCCCCTGTACGAAGTAAACGACGGCACCCTGCTGGAACGTTCCGGCGGCGCCTACTTCACCCTGCGGGAAGGCGCGGCGGAGGAGCCGTCGGCCACGGCCCGGGTGCTTCAGGGGAGCATCGAGGAATCGAACGTGAGCATCCTGCAGGAAATGGCGCGCATGGTGGAAATCCAGCGGGTTTTCGAAAACAGCCAGAAGGCGATGCTCAATTACAGCACTATTTCCGAAAAAACCAACGAAATCGGCATACTCGCGTAATAAAGCGAAGGAGGATAGATTATGATCAGGTCACTGTGGACCGCCGCGACGGGGATGGAAGCGCAACAGCTGAATATGGACGTCATCGCCAACAACCTGGCCAACGTCAACAGCAACGGCTTCAAGAAGAGCCGCGCCGACTTTCAGGACATCCTCTATCAGACCAGCAAACTGGCGGGCGCCACGGCGGCCGGCGGCGGCGAAGTCCCCACCGGCATCCAGGTCGGTCTCGGCTCGAAGGTGGCGGCGGTGCAGAAGGTCTTCACTATCGGCGACATCCGCGCCACCAACAACGAACTTGACCTGGCCATCGAGGGCGAAGGCTTCTTCCAGGTGACCCAGCCCAACGGTGAAGTCGCCTACAGCCGCGGCGGCGCCATGAAGATGGACAGCACCGGGCGCCTGGTCACCTCCGAAGGTCTGGCCATCGAGCCGGAAGTCGTCATTCCGGCGGGCGCGACGCAGATATCCATCGGCTCCGACGGCATCGTCGAAGTGCTCGAAGACGGCAGCAACACCCCCACCGAAGTGGGCACCCTCGAACTGGCCCGTTTCAGCAACCCCGCCGGTCTCAAGAGCCTCGGCCACAATCTCTACGGCGAAACCGTCTCCTCCGGCGCGCCGGAAACGGGCATCCCCGGCGAGAACGGCATGGGCACCATCTCCCAGGGTTACCTCGAAGGCTCCAACGTCAGCATCATGGAAGAGATGGTCAACATGATCGCCGGGCAGCGCGCCTACGAAATCAACTCCAAGGCGATCCAGACCGCCGACGAGATGTTGCAGATGGCCAACGGACTCATCCGCTAGCCACAGTTCCGCGATAACGAACCGCCAAATTCAGGAGCCGGAAGGAGAGGGGGGGCCGAGCCGGCCGTCCCGAAACCGAAATCCGGCTCCTGATTTGCGTTTTGGCACGCCAATCGCAATGCTTAAGGGGCAAGATCAACCCCGGCCCCAAGGATCGCCATGCCCCAGCTTGTATCGATTGCCCTGCTCCTTTTTTCCCTCCTGGGCGCCGCCGGCGCCTCGGCCCAGGAAATCTCCCTGCGCTCCGCCGCCCTGGTGGCGGACGCCATGGTGACCCTGGGGGATCTGGCCGAGCTCGACGAGGAGACTGCCGCCTTTGCCGCCCTTCAACTGATGCGGAGCCCCGATCCCGGGCAGGAGCGGGTGCTCTCCGTTGCGCTCATCCGCCAGGCCCTTCTGCAACGGGCGCCCGAGCTGAATCAGGTGACCTGGGCCGGCGCGCAGACGGTGACGGTGCGCCGCGACGGCCTGGTGATCGATCAGCCGGCGCTGGAGCAACTCCTTGCCGGTTACCTGAAGGCCAACCGCGAGCGCCTGCCCAAGGCCCGCATCGCTTTCAAGAACGTGCAGTTCCCCGCGAGTTTCGTGCTGCCCAAGGGCAAGCTCGCCACCGAGGTCATACCCGCCGATTCTCGTATTCTCGGCAGTCGGCGCTTTACCGTGATCTTCCGGGTGGATGGCCAGGTTGTCCGTAATCTCAGCCTGCGCGGCGAACTCGAAGCCCTGGCGCCGGTGGTGACGGCGGCCGCCGATCTCGACCGGGGAACGGTTCTGGGGGAGGGGGACCTCGATCTGGTGGAGATGGATTTGACGTCCCTGCGCAATCCCTGTCTCGATCCCGGTGCCGTGCTGGGCCGCAAGCTCAAGCGGCCGGTGCGCCAGGGAACGCCCCTCGATCCGGCGACGGTGGAGATGCCGCCGGTCATTTCCCGGGGGGAGACGGTCACCATTCTCTTCAGCCGGGGGGCGCTCAGCCTCACCGCCCGAGGGCAGGCCCTGCAGAACGGTCTTCAGGACGAAACTATTCGCGTGCGCAACAACGACAGCCAGCGGGACATCTCCGTCCGGGTCGTGGAGCCCGGCGTGGTCAGTGTGGAGCAGTGACGATGAAACGATTTCTTCCGATCCTCCTTGCGGCATTCTGCCTCGGCGGTTGCGCCTACCAGGCCAAGACCCTCAGCGAAACCGAGGAACTGCCCGACGCCTCGTCGGTGGTCATCGAAACCCCGAAGCCGGCCAGCCCCGGCTCCCTCTGGACCCAGCAGCAGGGAAGCATGTTCTATGACACCAAGGCGCGCTCGGTGGGGGATATCGTGACCGTGGCCATCTTCGAGCGGGCCAGCGCCAGCAAGGAGGCCAATACCAGCACCGGCCGGTCGAGCAGTATGTCGGCGGATATCTCCAAGGCCTTCGGCCTGGAGCGCAACATCGCCACCATCAACAAGGCGATCGATCCCACCGCCCTGGTTTCGGCCGGGTTCGACAACGACTTCGAGGGGTCGGGACGGACCTCGCGCAAGGAAGACCTGGTCGCCACCCTGACCAGTCAGGTGGTGGAGGTCTATCCCAACGGCAACCTGCGCATTTCCGGGGCGAAGACGGTGACGGTCAACAACGAGAAGCAGATCGTCAAGCTCACCGGTATCGTCCGGCCCAAGGACATCTCCGCGCAGAACGTGGTCAATTCGGAGAATATTCTCGACGCCCGCATCGCCTATACCGGCAAGGGGGTCATCAGCGACAAGCAGAAACAGGGCTGGCTGATGCGCATTCTCGACACAGTCTGGCCCTTCTGAACCCACGGGGAACCCTTCTATGAAAAAGCATCTCGGTCGCTTTTGTCTCTGCCTGCTTCTGCTCTTCTGTTGCGCCGAAATCGGCGAGGGAGCACGCATCAAGGATATCGCCACCCTGGAAGGGGTGCGGGAAAACCAGCTGGTCGGCTACGGCTTGGTGGTCGGTCTCAACGGCTCGGGGGACAGCGACAAAACCCAGTTTACCGTGCAGTCGCTGGTCAACATGATGGAGCGCCTCGGCGTTACCGTCGATCGTAACGAGGTCGAGGTCGACAACGTGGCGGCGGTTATCGTCACCGCGTCCCTCCCCCCCTTCTCCCGCGCCGGCGGCACCATCGATGTTCAGGTCTCCTCGGTCGGGGATGCCTCCAGCCTGGCCGGCGGCACCCTGTTGATGACTCCCCTGAACGGGCCGGACGGGCAGGTCTACGCCGTCGCCCAGGGGGCGCTGGTGGTCGGTTCCCTGGCCTTCGGCGGCAAGGCCGCCAAGGTCCAGACCAACCATCCGACGGTGGGGAGGATTCCCGGTGGCGCCATTGTCGAGCGCGAGGTCGGCTACGAGTTCGGTACCGGCGAAGTGCTGGTCTATCGCCTTAAAACCCCCGATTTCACCACCCTGACGCGCATGAGCGAGGCCATCGCCGGGCGCTTCGGCGGCAGCGTCGTCCGGCCGGTGGACAGCGGCAGCCTGCGCGTTCTCATCCCGGACGACTATCGCGGCCGCGCCGTGGAGTTCGTCGCGGCGCTGGAAAGTCTCGATGTCACCCCCGATCTGGCGGCGCGGGTGGTGGTCAACGAAAAGACCGGGACCATCGTCATGGGCGAGGAGGTGCGTATCTCGACGGTGGCTGTTTCCCACGGCAACCTCAGCCTGGTGATCAGCGAAGAAGCCCAGGTTTCTCAGCCCGCCCCCTTCTCCCAGGGGGAAACGACGGTGGTGCCCCGGACCAACATCGAGGTTTCGGAAAAGGACAGCGAACTGGTGGTGCTCGAAAAAGGGGTCAGCATCGGCGACGTGGCCCGCAGCCTGAACGCCATTGGCGCCACCCCCCGCGACCTCATCGCCATCTTCCAGGCGATCAAGGCCGCCGGGGCGTTGCATGCGGAGCTGGTTATTCTGTAATTCGGAGTGATGAATGATGAATGATGAATGAGGGGAGCGCGTTTCAGGTGAGATCAGGCGATAGGGGGGTGTCATGAAATTGACTCAGGTCGATCCGAGTTTGCTCGTCGCGCAGAATCTCAAGGCCGATGCGAAGGCTACGGCCAAGCAGGATGACGCGGCGCTGCGCCAGACCTGCCGGGAGTTCGAGGCGATTTTCGTCCAGTCGATGTTTAAGGCAATGCGTTCCACCGTTCCGGCCGGCGGGCTCTTTCAGCGCGGCATGGCCCAGGATTCGTTTCAGGATATGATGGATCTCGAAGTCGCCAAGGCCTCGTCCGAACAGGGGCGGCTCGGCATCGCCGAGGCCCTCTATCGCCAGTTGCATCGCGAGGTCGAGGCCGACGATGCGGCGGAGCTCAAGGATTCTCCCCCTCCCCCCGCCACGGATTAAAGACCACATTCAGCAGCGACCAGATGCCGAGGGAGGCGAAAGCCAATCCCCAGGCGAAGGTCCGGTCCTGTCCCCCGGCGAGGTCGATGACCAGGCCGAAGGCCAGGGGCGCGATGAACCCGGCGCCAAAGCCGAAGAGGGAATGCAGCGCCATGCTCGCCCCTTTGCGTCCGGGGTCGGCGGCGGCCACCAGCCCGGCGGTCAGGGCGGCGGAATCCCCCATGACGCAGAGGAAATAGAGGGTCGTCAGGACGAAGACCA
>CALJLX010000418.1 GCA_937982495.1 uncultured Desulfuromonas sp. | reverse complement strand
AGTTGCTGGCCGAAAAAGAGGCCGGTCTCGATCTCGAATTGCTGGCCGGCGAGCGTGGCCTGGATAAACGTATCCAGGTGCCCCGTATCCAGAAGCCCGGCCTGGCCATCGCCGGTTATACCACCAATCTTCACCCCGACCGGATTCAGGTTCTCGGTTCCACTGAACTGAGCTATCTCGAGCAGCTCGATCCGCAGGTCGCTGAACGACATTTGCAGCGACTCTGCGAGCTTGACGTCTCCTGTTTCATCATCACCAAAGGCCAGATTCCTCCCCGGTTGCTGATCGATTGCGCCGAGCAGTATGCGATCCCCCTGCTGCGTTCGCGGCATCAGAGTTCCCGCTTTATTTCCCTGATTACCCAGTTTCTCGAAGAACGGCTGCTGCCTTCCACTACTGTGCACGGGGTGTTGGTGGATGTTCTCGGTGTCGGCGTGCTGCTTTTGGGCAAGAGCGGGATCGGCAAGAGCGAATGCGCCCTTGATCTGGTGCTGAAAGGACATAAACTGGTGGCCGACGACGTCGTCAAGATCCGCATGAAACTGCCGGCGGTACTCTTCGGCGAAGGGAACGATCTGCTTCACTATCATATGGAGATTCGTGGCCTGGGGATCATCAATATCCGCCATCTCTTTGGGGTGGCCGCCACCCGCGAGCGTAAAAAGATCGATCTCGCCATCGAACTGGTCGAGTGGCGGGACGAGGCGGAATTCGACCGGCTCGGGCTTGAAGAGATGCGCTATGAAATCCTCGGGCTGGCGATTCCCTTGTTGAAGATTCCGGTGCGCCCCGGGCGCAATATCACCACCATCGTCGAGGTCGCGGCGCGCAATCAGCTGCTCAAGGAGATGGGGTACCACAGCGCCCGGGAATTTCAGGATCGGCTGGAAAAACGCATGGCCGAAACCGCTTGGCTGCATGCTCATTCCATCATCGGAGATAATCTTGAGTAGTCGAAAACGAGTGGTCATCATCACCGGGCTTTCCGGCTCCGGCAAGAGTTCGGCGGCGCGCGCCCTGGAGGACGAAGGTTTCTTCGTGGTCGATAACCTGCCTCTGGCCCTGTTGCCCGAGTTCCTCGGCCTGGTCGAGCAAGGTGTGCGTTTCACCACCGAGGTGGCGGTGGTCATCGATATCCGCAATCGTGGCTTTCTTGCCGGGTTTGAAAAGACCCTGGAAGAGGTGCGCCAGTTCGGTTATGAATTGGAAATCTTCTTTTTCGATGCCTCCGACGAGGCCTTGACCCGTCGCTATTCGGAAACCCGGCGCCGGCACCCCTTGGGCCTGCGGGGCGGGGTGGCCGAGGGGATTCGTCAGGAGCGCCTGCTTCTGTCCGAACTGCGTGGGCAGGCGACGGCGATTATCGATTCCTCGCGATTGACGCCGCATCAGTTGCGCGACGTTGTCGTGCGCCGCGTGCGTGGTGCCGGGGAAGCCCTGCCGCTGGTGGTGCATCTGCAGTCTTTCGGTTTCCGCTACGGTTTGCCCGCCGAGTCCGATTTGGTCATGGATGTGCGGTTCCTGCCGAATCCTCATTTCGTTCCCGAACTGCAACCTTTGACCGGATTGGATTCGCGGGTGCGCGATTTCGTCCGGGCTCATCCGGAAACCCGCGAATTTCTCGAACGGTTTGAGGCGCTTTTTACCTTTTTACTGCCGCAGTATCGGCGCGAGGGGAAGAGTTATCTGACCGTTTCCATCGGCTGTACCGGGGGCCAACATCGTAGTGTCACCATCGTCGAGACGTTGCGCGCCAGCTTTGCCGAGGCGGATGTCACTCTCGATGTGGTTCATCGCGATATCAACAAGGGGCAAAAATAAGATGATAGGACTGGTTATCGCCACCCATGCCCATCTGGGCGAGGAATTTCTCCATGCGGCGGAAATGATTGTCGGCCCCACCGCGCAGGCCCGGGCCGTCAGTATCGATATGGGGGACAGCGTCGAGGCGATTCGGGAAGGGATCGCGGCGGCGATCAACGAAGTGGGCCGGGACGGCGAGGGAGTCATCATCCTGACCGACATGTTCGGGGGAACCCCTTCCAATATCAGCCTGGCTTTTCTCGAACAGGAGCGGGTTGAGGTGGTGACCGGCGTCAATCTGCCGATGGTTCTGAAATTCTTCAACAGCGGTGAAGGGCTTTCCCTGGAGGAACTCGCAGTACTCCTCAAGGCCTGCGGCGAGCAGGGCATTTTTCTTCCGAGCGAGTTGTTGAAAAAATAACATCTTTTAGCGAGTGCGCATGAGCATTGTTCTTGCCCGCATCGATAATCGTTTGATCCACGGCCAGGTTCTGGAATCCTGGGTGCCCTATGTGCATGCCGACTGCATTCTGGTGGCCAATGACGCCGTAGCAGGCAATCCCCTGCGGAAAATTCTCATGACCGCCGCCGTCCCCAAAGGGCTGGGGGTTTTTGTCGAAACCCTCGCCGATGCCGCCAAGCTCCTTGCGGGGGGGCTTTTGATCGACCGCAAGGTGCTGCTCCTGTTGGCCACTTCCGACGATGCTTTGACGCTCTATCGTCTCGGCGTGCTTTTCGGCAAGCTCAATCTCGGCAACCTGCATGGCGGGGAGAATCGGCGCCGGGTTTCCTGTACTATCGCCTTCGCCCCCGAGGATCTTGCCAACCTGGGGCAACTCGAAGCGGCCGGCGTCCGGGTCGTTGCCCAGTGTATCCCGGCGGATCGTGAACGGGATTGGAAGAAACTTTCCCCGCCGCCGGAGAGGTGAGATGGTCTGGTCGTTGGATTATCTCTACGCCGGACTGGTGTCCCTGCTGGTTGGCCTCGATCGCACCGCCGTCCTGCAATTGCTCATCAGCCGCCCGATCGTCGCCGCGCCGCTGACCGGGTGGGTTCTGGGGGATTTTTACCTCGGCCTGCAGGCCGGAACCTTGCTCGAACTCTTGTGGCTGGGACGCTTGCCGGTCGGGGCGGCGATTCCTCCCGACGATACCCAGATTGCCGTGGGCGGTACGGCTCTGGCCCTGGCGATGGGCGCCGGAGCCGAAGCCGAAGCCGATGGTCTGCCCATGCTCCTGCTCTGCCTGTTGGTTGCCCTGCCGCTGGGCAAGTGCGGTCAGATCTTCGACCGTCTGGCTCGTCAGGGCAACGGTCGGTTGCTGATTCGGGCCGAGCAGGAACTGGCGCGCCGGCGCCCGGCGGCCGCGACCCGCTGGCACCTCCTTGGTCTGGGCTTCTTCGCCCTTGCCTCCCTGGGTACTTATCTCGGGATCATCCTTCCCGGCTCCCTGCTCTTGCCCTGGCTGGCTCCATATCTTCTGGCCAAGGTCGGTGACGCCGCTCCCTGGCTGGCCCTGGCTTTTCCGCTGGTGGGCACGGCCGTTTTCCTCGGCGCCTTGCGCAATCGGCGCATTCTGGTTCTGTATCTTCTGGCTTTTCTTGTTGTTTACTTTCTGCGAGAGGGGCTCTGATGCTCCCCCTGGGGATACGTTTGCGGATTTTGCTGCGTCTGCCCCTGCTTCAGGCGAGTTGGAATTACGAGCGCATGCAGAGCCTCGGTGTTCTCTATATCCTCTATCCGGCCCTGCGCTTCATCTATCGTGACGGGGATCTGGTTCTGGCCTGCCAGCGGCATCTGCAATATTTCAACACACATCCCTTCATGGCCGGACCGATTCTCGGAACGACCCTGGCCCTCGAAGAGGAGCGCTCCCTTCACACCGAGGGCACGCTTGATGTCGACGAATTCAAGGCCATGATCATGGCGCCCTTCGCGGCGATGGGGGATGCTTTTTTCTGGGGTGGGCTGCGCCCCCTTTCCGCCGCGCTGGCCCTGCTTGTGGCGGCTGCCGGTTGCTGGTGGGCGCCGTTGGCTTTTCTACTGTTCTTCAACCTTCCCCATGGGTGGGCCTTGATCGCTGGTCTGTGCGGCGGTTATCGGCACGGATCGGGGATGATCGCGCGGGTTCAGCGCTACCGCCTGCCCGATCTGGCGGTGCGCTGCAAGGAAGTCACCGCTCTGCTTCTCGGCGCTCTTTCCGCCGTGCTTGTCGCCGATGCCCTGCGCGCCGCGGAGGCCGCTCCGGCCTGGGGGCCCTGCGCGCTGCTGCTCGTCCCGCTGCTCGGGGGGCTCGCCCGCCTGGGGGTGTCCAACCTGATCCTGATCCTGCTCATGGCGGCGACGCTACTGGTGTTTTTGGGCTGATCCAAGGTGCGGATTCGCCTGTGGAACTAAGTTGCTTTCGGGGATAAAACGATGAAAAAACAGTGTTTCACCATTGTCAATCGGCTGGGGCTGCATGCCCGCGCCGCCGCCCAGCTGGTGCAGACGGCCAATCGCTTCCAGTCGGATGTGACCGTCGAAAAAGAGGGTATGGAAGTCAACGGCAAAAGCATCATGGGGATTCTCATGCTCGCCGCCCCCAAGGGATCGCAGATCGAAATCAGCGTCTCCGGACCCGATATGGAAGAGGCCTTTTCGGCCATTGCCCAACTGGTGGAAAATGGTTTTGGTGAAGACTGACATCCCCGAGGATACCCTGCTGGTCGGGGTGGCGGCGTCCCAGGGCATTGCCCTGGGACGCACCCACGTTATCGACCGTCAGCGTCTTTCCGCCATCGAACGGAGGGTCGCGCCGGGGGAGGTCGCCGGTGAGGTCGCGGCCTTCATGGCGGCGGTGGAAAGTTCCAAGGGGCAGCTCAACGAAGTTCGCGAAACGGTATCCGCGCGGGAACTGGCGGAGCATCTCTACATCATCGATACCCATTTGCTCATTCTTGAAGATCGTCTGCTGCTGGATGGGGTAGTTAAGCTGATCCGGGAGGATTTCCTCAATGCCGAAGGAGCGTTGAAGCGCACCCTTAAGAAGTTTCGAGAAGTCTTCGACGCGATTGAGGACGAATATCTCCGGGAGCGGCGTTCCGATATCGACTCGGTGGGAGAACGGCTGTTGCGCAATCTCAAGGGGTATACACAGCAGCCCATCGCCGGGATCTCCGATCAGGTGGTGGTGATCGCCCACGACCTTTCCCCCGCCGACACCATGCAGATGGATAAGGCCCGGGTCATCGGTTTTGCCACCGATCTCGGCGGGCGGACCTCTCACACCGCCATATTGGCCCGCTCCCTGGGGATACCCGCCGTGGTTGGTCTCGAAACTCTGACCGTGCGCGTCCCCAACGGCCTGTCCGTGATCGTCGACGGCTACCTCGGGATTCTGATTCTAAACCCCGGCGCCACAACGATTGCCGACTATCGGCGGAAGCAGCTGGTTCAGGCGGCGCGGGATGAAGAATTGCTCGGCTTGTGCCTGTTCCCGGGGGAAACCCTGGATGGTGTCCGGGTGCATTTGCGGGGGAATGTCGAGCTGACCGAGGAACTTCCCCTGGCCCTGCGCCACGGTGCCGAAGGGGTCGGCCTGTTCCGTTCCGAATTTCTCTACCTCAACCGCTCCGCTCCCCCGACCGAGGATGAGCAACTCGCCGCCTACCGGGCGGTTATCGAGGCCATGGCCCCGCAGCCGGTCACCATCCAGATCGGAAGAGCACACGTCTGAACTCCAGTCACGAATCAC
>CALJLX010000417.1 GCA_937982495.1 uncultured Desulfuromonas sp. | reverse complement strand
AATGGTCGGGGCGAAAGGATTTGAACCTTCGACCCCCTGCTCCCGAAGCAGGTGCGCTACCAGGCTGCGCTACGCCCCGACGTGGTTTGTTCATGAACAACGGAAGGGGTATTTACCATGGGCGATTAAAAAAGGCAAGGTTATTTTCAGAGGGTGTTGTTTCGGGAGGGGGAGAATGTGAGTTACGTTTACAATTCAAAATTGGTTTGCTATAATCGGCGCCGCCGAGGGGGGCGATATGTATCATAAATGGAAAAGAGTGCCGAAATTGCGGTTATTTATGTCGTTGCGCCTGGTTTTTTTAATCCTGGTCGGGCTAGGCTCGTCCTTGGTTCCGTCCTTGTTGTGGGGGGCTGCCTCGGTGCAGCCGGTCCGTTGTATCGGGATGGTTGCAAACGACAATGTCGGTAACGACCTCTCCTATCCTTCCTCTCTTTTTTACGATCCCGCCGCCGACGAGATTTACGTCACCAGTCCGCTGAAAAACAAGCTGATTCTTTTCACTGCCGATTATTTCCCCTATATGTCCGTGGGCGCCGGCCGCGGTCTGCACGGTGTCACCAGCTGTTATGTGTCCGACAATCGTCTCTATGCCTGCGCCGGGGCGAGCAAGGACGAGCCCCGTGGACATCTGGTCATGCTCAATGGTGCTTTTCTGCCTGAAGGCAAGATCTTCTTTTCGGGCTTCGAGGGGGCCGACGTGTTTCTGCCGCGTAAGGTGGTGGTCGGGGCCAACGGCAACATCTACGTGACGGGTCTGACCGGCGTCGGCGTCGTGGTCCTTGATCCCGCCGGGAATTTCCTGAAGACCATCGAGCCCCGGGATGATGTGCTCGGAGTGACCGAGCAGGTGGCGATCATTTCCATGACGGTGGGGGCTAACGGCAATCTCTATCTGCTCAGCGAGGGGATGGGGCGGGTTTACGTTTACGACCGCAACGAAAAGTTTCTCTACAAGTTCGGCCAGAAGGGGGGGGAATCCGGCAAACTGGCCCGTCCCCGGGGGCTGGCCGTGGATGATCGCGCCGGGCGGGTCTATGTGGTCGATTATCAGCGGCATGCGGTCTCCGCTTTTTCCCTCGAAGGGGAATTCCTGTTCGAGTTCGGCGGCATGGGGCAGGCGCGCGGTTGGCTGAACTATCCCAGCGATGTCTGTGTCGACAGCTTCGGTCGCGTCATTGTCGCCGATACCTTCAATCACCGGATTCAGATTTACGAAGTGGTGGGCGACGGTGCGGCGACGGCACCCGTGACGGCTTCGCCCGAAGCTGCCGCCGAATCCCCCGGGGCCGCGATTGCGGATGTTGAAGAGACGGCTGAGGAAGTGCCGACACCGGAAGAGGCCGTCGTTGCGACGCTCCCGGTGGACAAGCGGGCCGATCGCGACAAGGCTCCGGAGGTTCTGCCGGAAGCGCCGCGCGACGATTATGTCTTGCAGGTGGCCTTTTCTCATGAGCCCGATGCCGCTCAGGCATTGCTGGAGCGTTTGGCGGCCGGGGGCTATCAGGTCTTTATTTATGAGGTCGACCGGGGGGGGAGGGGGCTCTGGTACAAGGTGCTGATCGGTCCTTTTGTCGAGAAGGCCGAGGCCGAGGCGGTGGCGGCACGACTGAAGGCGGAAGAAAAGCTGACGGCGATCGTAAGCAAGCGTTAGGGCGCGGGAGTGGGGGTAAGGGTGGATCTGGGTTCGTGGATGTGTGTCATGGGCAGGGCCTTGTTGTTGCTGTCGGCAACTGTGGTCTTGGCCTCAGGGATCTTTTCCGGCGATCCGGTTCGGGCGGAGAGTGTGCTGATCTACCTCGAAGCGGGGGATTGCCAAAAATGCCACGAGCGAGAGATCCGGGATATCGAAACCCAGGGCGGCCTGCACAAGACGGCCGTGACCTGTCTGGATTGTCATGTCGAGCATCCGCCCCGGGGGACGGATGCCATCCCCGAATGTACCCGTTGCCACGAGCCGGAAAAGAACAGTCACTACACCGTCGGCAACTGCCTCGGCTGCCATCCCGCCCATCGTCCCCGGGATATCGAGTTCTCGGGAACGGCGCGGGTCACGCCGGCCTGTGCTTCCTGCCATCCCCATCAAGGCAAACAGCTGGAGGACTACCCGAGCGCGCATACGCTGCTCGACTGCACGGAATGTCACCGCCGGCACGGGGAGTTCTACAGGTGTCAGGAATGCCACGATCCGCATACGCCGGATATGGTCTATGAAGACTGCCTCGGCTGTCATAAACCGCATATGCCCTCCAAGGTCGCTTACGACAACTTTGTTCCGTCGCGCTTCTGCGCCGGATGTCATCCGGCGGAAACCGAGCAGTTGGCACAGTCCCCCACCAAGCACCGGGATCTCTTGTGCGTCTACTGCCACAAGGATCAGCACAAGCGGATTCCCCAGTGCGTGACCTGCCACCGGATGCCTCATAACCAGGCGTTCCACGAAAAATTCCCCGATTGCAACGCCTGTCACGGAGGCCCTCATGCCTTGCAGAAATAGGCTGCGCCTGCTGTCAGTGTTGGGGCTGGCGTTGCTGCTGGTTGCCCCGCATCGGGCCGGTGCGGATCCGTTTTCCGTTTCCGGAAATCTCAATTACCGGCAGAACGGCGGCGATGAGATCAGCACCGAGGATGCTTTCAATCAGTCGTATAATGTGAACTTTATCAAGCAGTTGAGTTCGGCGATGGATTTCTCGGCGGCAACCCGGTATAACGAGAACCGACTTTCCGACGGCAACGACAGCAGTTCCATCAACCCCTCGGCCGCCTTCGATGTGCGCAACGAATGGTTTTCGCTGAACCTGAACGGTTCGGAAAACCGTATGGATACCGAGGATGAAGAGGATGAGGGACTGGTTCCCGTCGTCAACCGCACCTGGGGCGGCAACCTCTACAGCCAGATCGAAAAATGGCCGAATCTGCGTTTGCACTACAACCAGAGCCAACTCTGGGATGACCAACGTGTCCATGAGCAGGATGTCGAATCGACCGATTACGGCGGCAGCGTGGAATACGCCTGGAGCAGTCTGGCCATGCTCTATGACGTTCGCCGGGGCGAGTCGGATGACCTGGTGGAGGATGTCAATACCGAAACCCTGAATCATTACGCTCAGCTGAAATACACGGAAAGTTTTTTTCGCGATCGCCTCTCGATCGGCGCGAGCCAGCAGTATTCCTCCAGCGAGATCGACACCGATGCCGCTGTCGGCGATGACGGCGTGGTCATGCAGCCGATTACCCTGATGGCCGGGCTTTCCGCCGTCGGCAAGGTCGATCCCCGCTTTGTCGTACTGGACAATACCGCCGGCTTGATCGATAACGATACGAATAGTCCCAGTGTGCAGATTCTGCCGCAGGAAAGCGACGTCTACGTCCATCTTGGGGTAGAGGCCAGTTCCCAGCCGGTCAGCCGGATGGAAGTCTATTTTAATAAGCTGCTCACCGTTACCGAGCAGGCCGCGCTGACAGGGGCGATCTGGACCGTTTATCGCAGCGACGACAATCGCACCTGGGATCGGGTGCGACAGATTACCCCGGCACTCGATATCAAGGCGGGTCGGTCGCTGGTTTATGTCGATCTCGCGGTTCCGGTTGCAGACCGTTATCTCAAGGTGGTCGTTTCGGCGATCAACATCCAGGCGTTGGCCACGCCGGTCTATGTCACCGAAGTTCGGGCGGGGGAACTGATCTTCACCACGGCCGACCGGTTGAAGACCTCAAGCAAGTTCGTCAGCCACCAGACCCAGCTCAGTATCGGCTACCGTCCGGCGCCGGGCTGGTCGACGGGGTACAGCATGCGGCGGGTTCTGAGTCTGCCGGAGTCGGATCTGGATAACCTCCAGACCACCCACGCCCTTAATACCTCCTATGCGCCGAGCCGTTATTTTGCCATGGCCCTCGGTGCGAGCGAAACTCGGGATAACACCCAAAACGACAACCTGGCGAGAACCCTGATTCGTTCCTATTCGGCGGCCTTCAACTCTTCGCCTCTCGACACCTTGGATGTCTCCTTGGGCTACACGCGAACTTACGGCTATGAGGGGGACGAGGAAACGGACCGGGGGGATACCATCCACGGCAATATCGCCGCGGAAATTTTCCCCGATTTGACTATGAGCTTTTCACCCTCATGGACGAGGAACCACAGTTTTCCTACGGCTGAAGAAGAAGCGAGTGGCAATGCGAATTCCACGACGACCACCTATGGTTTTGTGTTAACCAGCAGCGCCCGACTCACTCCGCGCCTGAATCTGACCGGTAACTGGAACTATGCGCACAGCACGTCCGATTCGGAAAGTGAACTCGAAGAGGCGAGGGCGACGAACTCCCGTCAGTACGGCGCGACCCTGAGCTATCGTCCTTCGGACGTGCTGCTGCTCAGCACCAGTTATCGCCGGGATGTGGATATGGATGATACCTCCCTCTCCGGTAATCTGGCCTGGCTGTTGACCCGGACTCTGCAACTCAATGCCGGCGCTTCCTTCGGACTGGAAGCGGACGATCCCGATCAATACACCAGCACCATCAACTGGTCGATCAGCCGCAACCTCGCTCTGCAGGCCGGCGGCGCCTATCAGGTGGCGGAAAACGGGAATATCTGGAGCCTGATGAGCAGTTTTAACGCCTATTACTGACCCATGAGAATCAATGTCGCGCTAATGAAAGAGGTGGTGAACGTGCGAAAATTTGCCTTGTCGCTGATGTTAGTGAGTCTGCTGGGCGGTTGTTCCACCCCCCGGCACTACGCCGCCGAAGCCCTGGGGCTCGGGTATGTGAAGCGGATCGTTATCCTCCCCTTCGAAAACCATACGGAATCCAAATTCGCCGAGGAGCGCTTCCGCGACGTCGTCGCCACCGAGATTCTCAGCCGGGGGCTGTTCGATATCGTCGAGAAGGGGGAGGCCCAGCGCTTTCTGCGGGAGGAACTGGTACGCAAGGAGCAGGAGACCCTCGATACGGCCGCCGCCCAGCGGCTCGGCGAGGAACTGGGGGTCGAAGCCTATCTGGCCGGCGCCGTTCAGGATTTCGGGGAAAAGCAGAACGGGACCTACACCTTTCCCCTGGTTTCCGCTACCCTGCGTCTGGTCGATGTCAAGACCGGTCAGATCATCTGGCAGGCGAGCGACAGCGAGAGCGGCTACCGTACCATCGACCGGCTCTTCGGTTTTGTCAGCGACGACATCAGCCATGTCAGCTTCCGCTTGGCCGGGCGCATGCTGAACACCCTGCAGAAGGATTAATTGCTTGATGCGTTCGCGGGTCCCCTGGCGATACATCCTTGGTTTGCTCGTGTTCTTCCTGCTCGGCGGGGGGATGCCGGCGCGCGCCGAGCGGGTGGCGGTTCTGCCCTTGGCGGACCTGAGTCAGGGGGATAACGGGCTCAACCTGCCGCTGACCCGGGAGCTTGCCGCGACCCTCGAAGGCATGGGGGCCACGCTGGTCCCCGAAACCGATATCCTGGCCTTTCTCGCCGCGAACCGTTTGCGCGAAGCAGGCTACCTGGATGTCTTCACGGTTCGGAACATGGGGCGCGAGCTCCATTGTTCCCTGATCCTGTTGGGAACCCTCACCGAAAACGGCGGCGCCGACCCCGCCCTGGGCCTGACCCTGACCGCTTTCGACGCCGAAACCGGGAAGCCGGTCTGGTCGCGGACGGATGCGACCAGCCTGGGGGAGCAGGTGCGGGCTCTGGCCATCGGCCAGCCGCAGGAACTGGACGACCTCAAGGCTCCACTGTTTGGGGAGATGCTTGGGGAGATGCGGACCAAGGTTTCCAGCCGCATCATGCCCCTCAATCGCCTCTATCAGCTCGCCTCCGTACAGATTTCGCCGCCTTACGCCAAGGGAGGGAGCGAGGTCGAGGGCTTAGTCAAAATCCGTTTCCTCGATGCCCGTCCGGCCAGGATTGCTCTTGAAACCGAAGGGGCCACCGCTTATCTCTATCGCGACGCTGCCGCCGACAGCTATCGCGGCCGCTGGCAAGCGCCTGTGAAGGAAGGTTCCTATCCCGTCACCTTGGCTTTGGAGTGGGGGCGCAACCGTTCTGCTGAACGGATTAAGAACGTCGCCGGATATGAAGTCATTAATGAGCCGCCGCAGCTCAGTTTGGAGATCAAAAAAGGGGTACAGGCCGGCGAGGTGATCGCCTTTCGCGACCATCTGCTGATTCTCCCCCGCCTGGCTCGCGCCAAGCCGATGACCCGCTGGTTGTTGGAAATCAAGACCGAAGACGGCGAGGTGCTGGTGCGGGAAGAGCATGAAGGCAACCTGCCGGAACGGATGGTCTGGGAAGGCCGGGACGGCGGCCGCCGCAAGTTGTCCAACGGCACCTATGAAATTGTGCTCCATGCCTGGGATCTGGCCGGCAACCATTCCGTCGATGCGCGTATGGTCGCCCTGCAATCTTCGGCCCTGCCGGTAACGGTCGGCACTCTCAACGAAAACGGCAAGACCTTCCTGAAGATCGAAACGGCCGACGATAAAGGCTTCCCACTGACCTCCTGGACCCTGAACGCGACCTCGCTACAAGGGGAATCACTGCTTGAGGTCGAAGGCAAGGAGTTACCGGTGATGATCGAGCTTCCTCCCATTGACGGGCAGGGCACCATTCAATACAACTTCGAGGGGGAGGATTTCCTCGGCAACCGCCTGCGTCTGGACAAGAAGAAGGTTGACCTCGGCAAGGGCGAGCCGGGGGCGACCCCCGAGGTTCCGGCCAAATCCTGGGTTTCGGATTTCTGATGAGATATTTTTCGCTCTTTGCGCGGGTTCTGACCGCCTTGGCCCTGTGTTCTTCTGTCGGCTGTGTTTCCGGTTCCGGGCTTGATACCCGGTTCGCCGCCAAGGCGGTGCCCGGGGATATCTGCCGGGTGGCGGTTCTCCCCTTTGAAAATCGCACCCGCAACGCCGAGGCCGGAACCCTGGCTTACCGGGTTTTCAGCAGCGAGTTGCTGGCTTCCGGCGCTCTGGAAGTGGAGCCGGAAGGGGAGGTGCGGCTTTTCATGCTGCGCCATCGTCTGCTACCCGGCGAAGTGCTCGATCCGAGCCATTACGCCGACCTCAATCAGCGTCTCGGAATCGACGCGGTAGTGACCGGGGTGGTGGTCGAAGTCGGCATGGACAGCGCCAAGGCGGGGGAATCCGTGCCCTTTGTCGCCTTGCAGGTGAACATGTTCGACGCCCGGGACGGGCAACGTGTTTTGAGCACCTTTCATCGCCGCTGGGGGGATGATTATCGCAAGGCCATGCATTTCGGCATGGTCAAAACCATTACCGGGGTTTTGTCGCATCTCTCCCGGGAAGTCATCGAAGACTGGCTGAAAAAAGGAGTGGGTAATTGCAAACGCTAGGACGCAAAGCTTCCGTTTTTCTGGTTCTCGTCGTTTCTCTCGTTTTTCCCGGCGCCGCGCTGGCCTTCTTGTGGGGGGACGCTCAGGAACTGGTTTCCGTCAACGATGCTCGTCTGACGACCGAGGATTACCGCGACTGGTGGCGGGAATGGCAAGAAAAGGAGATGCCGGTTGCCGAAACCCCTGACGAGTTTGTCGACTGGATGCTCCTTTTTCAGGAAGCCCAGGCCATGCAGCTCGATCAGAGTCCTGAGTTCCAGAAAAAGGTGGGGATCTTCCTCAAAGTCCGGGCGCTGATGCAGCTGAAGCAGGAAGAGGTCGGCGCCAAGACCAGGATACCCGACGATAAGGCCCTGTGGGAAGCGTATCGCAAGGGCTATACCCCGCTCTACAACCTGCATATGGTAGCGGTTGACGCCGAGGAACAGGCCGGCGAGATCCGGCGTCTGCTCGATGCGGGCAAGAGCCTCGCCGATGCGGCCAAGGAGACGGGTCTCTCCGGTGCCGACGAGGAGCTCGCGCAATCCGGGCTGATGCGGGCGAGCAAGATTCCTGAAACCTTGCGCGAAGCGCTTGTCGACGTTCCGGCCAAGAGCATAGTCGGTCCCGTTTCTTTCGGGCACTCGTGGTATTTTCTCGAAGTCCTGGAGCGCAGCGACGGCAGCGAGGAGGACTTCGCCAAGGTCAAAAACGACCTCATCCGCCAGGATCTCAAGGTGCAGGAAAATGAGCTCACCCGGCAGCTGACGGAGGTGTTGGCCAAGAAGTATCAGGTGACGGTGGACGAGGAACTTCTCGGTCGGATCACCGCCGAGGGTTTTCCGAAGGAGGATGGTGAAAAGTCCGTACTGCGCGTCGGCAATACGGTGGTGAGCGTCGATGCCCTCCATCAGGCGACGCTCAAGGAACTAGAGATGCGCGGCGGAGCCCATCGCAAATCCCTCGATTTCGAGGGGACCAAGCAGCGGGTGGTCGCCGATGCCGTCGCCCAGACCGTGACCGGGCTGGAAGCGTTGGATCGCCACTATGAAAACCAGCCGCCGCTGAAAGCGACCTACGACTTCTACCGCCAGCACCGCATGATCAAGGAACTGGAAAAAACGGTGCTTGAACCCGGAATCAAGGTTGACGAAAAAGATGCCAAGGCCTACTACGCGGCTCATCCCGAACTTTTCAGCCGCGGGGGGCTGGTCGAGCTGTCGGTGGTGCAGACCAACGAAGCCAAGCTGGCCAAGCAGGTGGAGGAGCAGCTCAAGGCGGGGGGGGATTTTTTCAAGGTGATGCAACCCCTGTCGCCGGCCGGGGTTGAAGTGCGGCGGACGCCGCTCGATCATCTCCATCCGACCATTCGGCAGGCGGTGGCGACCATGGCCCCCGGTCAGGTCAGCGGCGCCCTCAAGGACGGGGAGAATGTCTATTTCGTCAAACTGATCCGGACCGACGAAACGGAATCGATCCCCTATGAAAAGGTCGCCGAGGATATCCGCACCCGTCTGCGCGAGGAGCGTTTCGCCGCGGCCAAGAGTGAGCTGGTCAAGACCTTGCGCGACCGTTCGGCGATCAAGGTCAATCAGCGGGCCTGGGAAAATCTGCGAAAAAGCCTGATCAAAGAGGGGGAGGGCAAGGATGAAAAATAAGCTGACGCATATGGCGGGATGGTTCGGCGCGGTCCTGGGCCTGCTGGTGCTGGCGGCCTGCGCCGGCGGCGGAAGCTCGGCGTCGAAGGGCGGCAGCGGCAAACCCTGCCTGGAGTGCCATGCCGAATACCGGCAGCGCCTGATGCAGGGGGTTGTCCACGCTCCGGTCGCCAAGGAAGACTGCAACGCCTGCCATCGCGGGCATGGCCTGATCG
>CALJLX010000416.1 GCA_937982495.1 uncultured Desulfuromonas sp. | reverse complement strand
AAACCATCCTCGCCAACCTCCATCGCCGCGACGTACACAGCCGCTTCTCCCTGAACCTGACCACCCCGCTGGTGGAGACCGACGTTCGGGTACGCTCGCTGCTGGCGCTGCCGCGCAAACTTACGCCATCGGGAGAAAAACCATGAGCAACGCGCTCTTTCTGTCGGCCTTGCTGCTGGCCTGCCTCGCCCTGCTCGCCTGGGGCTTCCGGGTACTGCCCGGGGAGCGCTGGCAGATGCTCGCGACCCTGCCCTTGCGGCGCCTCGCCGACGGCCGCTGGCAGGGGATCAACCTGACCTGGTACGGACTGCTTACCGCCAACGCCTACCTGGCGGCGGTGGCGGTGCTGGTGCTGCTGCTGGGCACGGTCGCCGTCCCCCTGGCGAGCATCCTCACGGCGGCCGCCGCGTTGCTGCTGGTCTGCGTTCCCGCCTCGCGCCTGGTGGCCCGCCTGGTGGAAGGAAAAGCGCACACCTTCACCGTCGGCGGCGCGGTCTTCGTCGGCCTGCTCATCGCCCCCTGGCTGCTCGCGGCCGTGAACCACCTGCCCTGGCTCGCGCCCCTGCCGGTGCTTCCGACGCTGGCCGCCGTCGCCGTCGCCTATGCCTTCGGCGAAGGGTTGGGGCGCCTGGCCTGTATCAGCTTCGGCTGCTGTTACGGCAAACCCCTGGTGCAATGCGGATGCCGCGCGCAAAAATTCTTCCGCCGCCGGCACTTCGTCTTTTTCGGCGCGACCAAGAAGATCGCCTACGCCGACGGCTTGGAGGGGATCGGCGTGGTTCCGGTCCAGGGTTTGACCGCCCTTCTCTACTGCCTGGTCGGCGTCGCCGGGACCGGCCTCTTCCTCGGCGGCGAGTTCGGCACCGCCTTTGTCCTGACGACCTTCGTCACCCAGGCCTGGCGGGTCTACTCGGAAACGCTGCGCGCCGACTACCGGGGGACGGGACGCATCTCCGCCTATCAGCTCATGGCGCTGGCGGCCCTGCCCTACGCCCTGGCCATCGCCCTGTTCCATCCCGCCGTCGTCTCCGCCGACGTTCCCGAACTGCACCGGGGTCTCGCCCTCATTGCACCGCCCTTCCTCTTGCTCTTTCTGCAGATGCTGTGGCTCGTTCTCTTTATCCATACCGGGCGCAGTTCCGTGACCGGCGCGACCCTGAGTTTTCATGTCCACCCAGACCGCATCTGAGCCGCGCCGACCATCCCCCTGGAGCAGACCGGCCAATCTGGCGCGAACCCTGGCGAGGCAGGGAAGCGACCCCCGGCGGCTGGCCCTCGCCCTGGCCCTCGGCGCCACCTTCGGGACGGCGCCCTGCGTCTGGGGATCGACCCTGGCCTGCGCCCTCTGCGCCGCCCTCTTCGGACTCAACCAGGGGGCGATCCAACTCGCCAACTACCTGGCCCTGCCCGTGCAACTGGCGCTTTTCATCCCCTTTGTCCGACTCGGCCGAACGCTCTTCGCCCCCTCGGCACGGGCGCTCGACATCGAGACCCTGCATGCCGCCTTCCGCCAGGATGCCTTCGCCGCCGCGCACAGCCTCGGCCTCGCCAATCTCCAGGCCCTCGCCGCCTGGGCCCTCGTCGCCCCGCTGCTGGTCGTGCTGCTGCGACGGATTTTCCTGGACCTTCTCCGCCGCCCGGGATTCTTCCGATAGGATTTTCTTCATGACTTGCGAAAAGTTATCCACCCTGATCGAAAACCGCCGTCTCGATTCGTATTTTCAGCCCATTGTCGACCTGCGCAGCGACCGGATCATCGGCTACGAAGCCCTGGTTCGCGGGCCGGCGGGCAGCCCCCTGCATCAGCCCGGCGCCCTTTTCGACGTCGCCGGGCGTTGCGGCAAGCTCATGGAGCTGGAACTTCTGACCCGGGAAATCCATATCGAGAACTTCGCCCGCCTCAATCTTCCCGCCAAGCTTTTTCTCAACATCTGCCCGATCTCCCTGATGGAACGAAAATATCCTCGGGGCTATACCCGGCGCTTCCTCGAACGCCATGGCCTGAGCCCGGAACAGGTCGTCATCGAACTGACGGAGCACAGCCCCATCGACGACTACGACCTCTTTCGCGAAGCCCTTTCTCACTACCGGCAGATGGGCTTCAGCATTGCTATCGACGATCTGGGGGCGGGTTATTCCGGATTGCGCCTCTGGTCGGAGTTGCGCCCCGAATATGTCAAACTGGACCGGCATTTCATCCAGGGGATCAACGGCGATTACGGCAAACAGCAGTTCGTTCACTCCTTGCTTGAAATCGCCCTCGGCCAGGGATGTCAGACCATCACCGAAGAGATCGAACCCCCCGAGGAGTATCAAACCGTCCGAAAAATCGGGATACCGTTGGGCCAGGGATTTCTCCTGGGGCGCCCGCGCCCGGTGCCGGCGCCGGCGACGGAGTTCAGCCCGAGCCGGCTCGTGAAAAAGCCCCAGGGACTACAGCGTCCACGCCGTCCGGAACTGACGATCGGCAAGTTGGTGCAACAGATCCCCGTCGTCGCCCCAGCGACCCTCTTCCGCCACACGGGAGAGCTCTTCGACCGCCATCCCGAATTGCGCTCGCTCCCGGTCATCGACGGCAACCGGGTCGCCAGTCTGGTCATCCGCAGTTGAGGAATTCCCGGGGGATGAGGGCGGTGCGCAGGCGGGGATGGAGCAGACCGGCCAGCTGGAACAGCAGACCGTTATGCCCGGGAAAGAAGACCGGCAAGACCGGCGCGGCGCAGGCGCGAAGCAAGCGCGCCAGATGGGGTTGCCATGGGGGATCGCAGATCTCGCGGCGCCCCAGGCTGAAATGCGCGACCGCGCCGGCGGGGAAAATCAGCAGCGCTCCGCCACCGCGCACCCAGCGGATGGCCTCGCGCAACGGCCTCCGGTTGGCGGCAGTGGCGGATCGCCCGCCAAAGGGATCGACGGGGATGATCGCTTGGCGCAATTCCGGAATCCGGCACAGCATGGAGTTGGCCAGCACCCGAACATCCGGCCGCGCCCGTTGCAGCAGATCGAGCAGGATCATCCCCTCGACCCCGCCAAAGGGGTGATTGGCGATGACAACGAGGGGCCCCTGGGCGGGAATCCGCCCGAATTCCTCGTCGGCCAGGTCGTAACCTATGGCCATGCGCTCAAGAACCCGCGCGGGGAAATCGCCCTCGTCGCGACCCTGGACGATGTTATCGTAGATCGCGGCGCAGCGCCGCAGGCCGTAGACCCTTTCGAGCAGCGGAGCAAAAGGGGCGTGGAGCTTGAAGATGTCACGAGATAGCTGACGTTCCGGCTTCATGCGTTGGGCCTCCAGGCAAGGAATGGCGTTTTCGATGAAGGCAGTCTGTCGGGGAATGTTTAGAAAAGGATGGAAGGGGTATTAATAATTTGTGCGGTTCGGTGAGGAATCGACATGGCCACGGGCGCGCCCCAATGAACTTCTAACCGGAGCCTAAAGAAAATCTGACCCAAGGCGCCTACCCTGGCAACATGTTGAAAACCGCGGCCATCATGCAAACGCTCATATTCCGGCCGGGGCCGAGGCGAATCGAGACGAAGCGCGCGCTCGTTCTCGTGACCGCCGTCGTCCTCTTCCTTTGCCAGGCCTGTTTCCGACAAGGCCCGTCGGGAGAACTCCCGGAAGCGGCGGCCGGGATCGATCTCGACAACTATCGGCTCACCCGCGCTCCGATCGAACTCGGAGGCGATATCGGCAACGCCTCGGGACTGACCTACAACCGGCAAACCGGAACCATCTTTCTGATCCTCAACGGGCCGACCCGGGTGCTGGAACTCAGCCGGGCGGGAGAACGACTTCGCACGATCGAGCTTGAGGGCTTCGACGATACCGAGGATATCGTCCATCTCGACGGCAGCCGCTTCGCCGTGATCGAGGAACGTCGCCGGACCCTGGCCATCATCGACATCGCCGCCGATACGGCGACGGTCAGCTACGACCCCACCCGAAGGTATCTGGTGGAACCGGAAGAAACCGGGAACAAAGGCCTGGAAGGACTCGGTTTCGACCCCCGCGCCCAGGAATTCTACGCCACCCGCGAAAAGAGGCCGAGACAGATCTATCGCTTCGCCTTGCCGGCCGACGCGCCGGAGGTCGTCAGCGACTCCCCCTGGAATGCCCAGCGCCGTGCCAACGGGCTGCGCGATCTCTCGGCCGTCCATCTGGATACGACCACGGACCGGATGCTGTTACTCAGCGATGAATCGAAAGCCCTGATCGAAGTCGATAAAGAGGGTCGCGAAAAGAGTCGCCTGCGCCTGGAAAAAGGCCAAGGGGGCCTGCTCCGCGACATTCCCCAAGCGGAGGGCGTGACCCTGACCGACGATCGCACCCTCTATATCTGCAGCGAACCGAATCTCCTCTATATCTACGCCCCCATGGGCGGATAAACACTGACCCACCCCGCCCCCAACTCACCCCTGGGGTTCCCGTTGCAATGGCCGCTCGCCCGAGCGGCCGCTTTTTTATGTCGGGGAACGAAAACAAGGAGACGGCGCCGCGAGCAGGCCGAGGGAGAATGAACACCGGAGAGGTTCGGGAGGAGTCAATTCGGAATGTCTAAATCCGAGTGTTAGCGGCAGGAATCGTTCAGGAATTCAGCTCCTGCCGGGTCCGCAGATTTTCCCGCAGTTCCCGGGAGATGAAGATGGAAATGAAGGTGCGGATCGTCGCGTCGGGAGCCAACTCGGAATAAATCTTTTCATACAGCTCGGGAAGTTTTTCACGAATTTCGGGAAATTCCTCGCAGAGATTCTCCAGCGCCCGCCGGTGCTGGATTAATTCAGCGGGATCTTGAGCTTGAACATCCATCTTCTGAGTCTCCTCGCTATTGCGGAACAATGCTGCCGGGGAAATCGCATCGGGTTATTCTATTTCCCGGCGGCAACCTCACTAGCCGCCGGCGCCCCTTCCCATCCGGCGTTCGTCAGCCAATGGATCGACCCGACGGCGACTACCCAAGCCAGCAAAACCATGAACAGGAGAAAGCGCAAATGACCAATCAGCATCTCCAGTACAGACATGAACCACCTCCAGTTTCTCGCGCGGACGAGTTTTCATCGGCAGGTCGATTATGGGATGCTTTCGTGGGAACCGTATCCGGTTTTCGTTAGGATCGTGTTAAATCTTCTCTTATTTATTTGTCCGCAGTCTTGACTTTTCCACCCTCAACCACATGTCGCCCTCAAAAAAATCAAAAGGTCCAGCCGAAACCGGCTGGACCCTTATGATTACTGGCGGAGGGGGTGGGATTCGAACCCACGGTACCTTGCGGTACAACAGATTTCGAGTCTGTCACCTTCGACCTCTCGGACACCCCTCCGCAAGAGGTAATTTTCGAAGCAGGGCGCATACTACTTCATTTTTCCACTGCTTGCCAAGAATTTTATTCATCCTCGCCGGCGGTTGCGCGAAGGGCCTTCTTGCGCGCGCGCAGGGACTGGAAGAAGCCACTGAGCTGGGCACTGCATTCGTCCCGCAGCACCCCCTCGGTGACTTCGACCCGGTGGTTGAAGCGCTCGTCCCGGGAGAAGTCGTAAATCGAACCGACGGCGCCGACCCGAGGGTCGCGGCAGCCGTAGACCAGTCGGGGAATGCGGGCCAGAATAATCGCCCCCATGCACATGACGCAGGGTTCCAGGGTGACGTAGAGGGTGGTATCGAGCAAACGCCAGTGGCCGATATGTTCCGCCCCTTGACGGATGGCCAGCATTTCCGCGTGGGTGGTCGGGTCGTTGCTGGTTTCCCGCAGATTGCGGCCGCGGCCGACAATCTCCCCATCCCGAACCAGCAGCGCACCAACCGGCACTTCGCCCAGCGCGGCGGCCGCCTCGGCCTCGGCCAGGGCCTGGCGCATGAAGAACTCGTCGCGGGCGGGATCGATCAACATGACAATTCCCATGACAATAGGTTTGAAAAGACAAGAAGGGCTTGACTGGAAACCAGCCAAGCCCTTGATTTTAGTGGCGCACCGCGAGAGATTCGAACTCCCGGCCTTCTGATCCGTAGTCAGACGCTCTATCCAGCTGAGCTAGCGGTGCGTGTTGCGAGGGGTGTTTATCGCGCAAATTGCCGCGATTGTCAACCTTTTTTTGACCTAGGCGATTCATGAATCGCCCCTGCAAAAGAACTAAATGGCGGAGAGGGAGGGATTCGAACCCTCGGTACGGGTTTACCCCGTACACTCGCTTAGCAGGCGAGCGCCTTCAGCCGACTCGGCCACCTCTCCGTGTGCAACTATTCAATTTTTGTCGAATCCTATGGGCGATCCATGAATCGCCCCTACGATGAATGGCGGAGGAGGTAGGATTCGAACCCACGGATCTTTCGATCAACGGTTTTCAAGACCGCCGCCTTAAACCACTCGGCCACTCCTCCGAGGCTTGTCTTTATGATTTATCGATCCGCTCAAGACCGCCCAGGTAGGGCCGCAGAGCCTCGGGAACTAGTACCGAACCGTCGGCCTGCTGGTAATTTTCCAGAATGGCGACCAGCGTCCGGCCTACCGCCAGACCCGACCCGTTGAGGGTGTGAACCAGCTCGGGCTTTTCCCCGTCTTCGCGCCGGAACCGGATCGCCGCCCGCCGCGCCTGATAGTCGCGGAAGTTGGAGCAGGAGGAGATTTCCCGGTAGGTGGCCTGTCCCGGCAGCCAGACTTCGATGTCGAAGGTGCGGGCGGCGGAGAAACCGAGGTCGCCGCTGCAGAGATCGACCACCCGGTAGGGGAGCTTCAGGCGCCGCAGCACCTCTTCGGCGTTGTCGAGCAGTTGGGCCAGCTCGGCGTCCGAGTCCTCGGGTTTGACGAACTTGACCAGCTCGACCTTGTTGAACTGATGCTGGCGAATCAGCCCCCGGGTGTCCTTGCCGTAGGAACCGGCCTCCTTGCGGAAACAGGGGGTGTAGGCCGTGTAGCAGACCGGCAGGTCGCTTCCCGCCAGGATTTCGTTCCGGTGAATATTCGTGACCGGAACTTCCGCCGTCGGAATGAGAAAATAATCGGGATCGTCGAGATGAAAAAGATCGTCTTCAAACTTGGGGAGCTGTCCGGTCCCCGTCATGGAGTCCCTGTTTACCATAAGGGGCGGCAGAATTTCAACATATTTGTGTTCGCCCGTATGCAGGTCGAGCATGAAATTAATCAGTGCCCGCTCCAACTTGGCGGCCGCCCCCCGATAGAGGGTGAAGCGGGTGCCGGTGATCTTGGTCCCCCGTTCGAAGTCGAGGATGCCCAGCCCCTCGCCGATATCCCAATGGGCTTTCGGCTCGAAATCGAAGGTCGGCAAATCCCCCCAGCGCTTGACTTCGCGGTTGTCCGTTTCGGAGGCGCCCACCGGCGTTTCTTCGTGGGGAATGTTGGGAATCCGCAGCAACAGCCCCTGGAGGTTTTCCTCCACCGCCTTGAGTTCATCGTCGAGGGTCTTGATTTGGGCCGAGACCTCTTTCATCCGGACGATTTCCCCTTGCACCGCCCCCTTGTCCTTGGTCTGGCCGATGACGGCAGAGACCCGGTTCTTCTCGGCTTTGAGCGCTTCCGATTCGCCGAGCAGCTCGCGCCGACGCCGGTCGAGATCGGTGAAGGCCGCCAGGTTGGCTTCCTCGCCCCGGGTCGCCAGGCGGCGCTGGGCCTCTTCGAGATTGTCCCGCAGATATTTCGGATCGAGCATGGTCGTCCCTCGATTATCAGAACAGAATGTTGTGCGAAAACGAGAGGGGATATGTACCACCGTTCCCCCGCTCCGTCAACCTACGAATGTTCCGACTATCCTCGCCCGAAACCCAAGCGTCCCGGCCCGACAAAGAGCAGGCCGAAGAAGACGAAGCCGAGTTCGATGGCATGGGAGGCGACTTGCAAACCGTCGCCGCGCTGCAGATGCATGGTCGCCGCCACCGCCATGGTGCCGAGGAGGAGCAGGCAGGCCGGGCGAAAGACCACGCCGAGGATCAGGCAGACGCCGCCGAAAAACTCGCTGAGCGCCGCCATCAACCCCCAGAAGACGGGGATGACGTAAACGCCGAGATAGCCCATAGCCGTCCCCAAGGCCTCCCACTTGACCGGGCCACCCATCAACTTGGGCCAGCCGTGAAAGAGAAACATGACGCCGACGCCGAGACGCAGCACCAGCAAGCCGAAATCGCGATATCTGCCGAGAACAGACCACATAAGCCAAGACTCCTTTGTTCAGATGATGCCGTGCAACGGCCCACCGGGGGCGCCGAGGGCGTCGACCCGCGCTTCGACGGCGGGGTCTTCGAGCAGCGGCGGCGCATGGTGGGGCTTGCGGCGGGCGTCGATGACCAGCGCGCCGCGACATCCCCAGTGCCGGGCGACGGTTTCGCTACCGATGCCGTAGATGTCGCCGGCGGGATTGGAGCGGGTGAAGGTCGTCCACAGCCAGTTGTCGAGGGTACGGGCAGCGAATTCGCTGTCGTCGCCGATGACCATCAGCGGGAAACGGTTGATGGGATGGTCGTCGCCGAAGTTGCGACAGAAGGCCTCGATGGCGGCATCCTCCCGCCCCCGCTGGGAGCGGCATTCCGGCCCCTGCACCACCAGCACGCCGGGCAGGGCGATTCGGGGGGCGGAGAAGCCCTCGGGCAGGCGCAGATCGCCAGGGATTTCCGTCGGCAGTTCGCGGCGCTTGTCGCCGCAGGCGGCAATCACTACCTTGGAACCTTCGTTGAAACCGCTTCCCGAATAGTCGAGGGTGTCGATGGTGGTGCAGGTCTGGAAATGCACATCCCGCCGCCAGTCGACCCGCTCCAGCACATGGCGGAAAAAGGCGGGGATATCGTGGATATCGAGGGCCGGGTTGTCCTCTCCAGCACAGATGAACAGATACTTGGCCAGGGACAGCTGCCCCTGGCCGAGGACGGCGTTACCCAGGGTGAGCAGCTCTTGCGGCCGTTTTTCGGCGGCGTAGGGGACGTAGCGCTCGCTGCCGACGGCAAGGAGCAGGGGATGGACCCCGGCGGCGTCGACGGCGTGGACGGCGCGGATGCCCGGCAGCACCGTCGGGATCAGCGGCCCGGTCAGCTCATGAATAAAGGCGCCGAAGGTGGTGTCTTCCTGGGGCGGGCGACCGACAGAGGTGAAGGGCCAGATGGCGCCTTCCCGGTGGTAGACCCGCTCGACCCGCAGCACCGGAAAATCGTGGGCCAGGCTGTAATAGCCGAGATGGTCGCCGAAGGGGCCTTCGGGCAGGG
>CALJLX010000415.1 GCA_937982495.1 uncultured Desulfuromonas sp. | reverse complement strand
CCAAGACCTCTAGCGACGTGGAGCGGGCGCTGGCGGCGGAGCGGTTGCGGCCCGACGATTTGCAGGCGCTGCTCTCACCCGCCGCTGCTCCCTTCCTGGAACACATGGCGGCCCGCGCCCACCGGTTGACCTTGCAACGCTTCGGCAAGAACATCCTGCTCTACGCCCCGCTGTACCTCTCCAACCTCTGCGTCAACGGCTGCCGCTACTGCGGTTTTTCCGCCAGTAACCAGGTGCCGCGCCGGACCCTGACCCTGGACGAGGTCTGGACCGAGGCCAAGGTATTGCACGATCAGGGCTTCCGCCATATCCTGCTGGTTACCGGCGAGGCGCCGAAGGCGGTGGACAACGACTACCTGGCCGCCTGCGTGCGCCGCATCCAGCCGTTGTTCAGCTCGATTTCCATCGAGGTCTATCCGATGGATACGGCGGGCTACCGGCAGATGGTCGACGCCGGGGTCGACGGTCTCACCATCTATCAGGAAACCTACAACCGCGCCCTTTACGAACAGATGCACCCTTTCGGCAAGAAGCGCGACTACGACTTCCGCCTGCTCACCCCCGAGCGCGGGGGCGCCGCCGGCCTGCGCCGCATCGGCATCGGCTTTCTCCTCGGCCTCGGCGAGTTCCGCAGCGAAGCCTTCTTCCTCGGCCTGCACGCCCTGCATCTCTCCCGCCACTACTGGCGCACCCAAGTCAGCGTCTCCTTTCCCCGCATCCGCCCGGCCGACGGCGGTTTTCAGCCGTTGCACCCGGTCTCGGATCGCGACTTCGTGCAGCTGCTCTGCGCCCTGCGCCTGCTTTTGCCCGACGCCGGACTGGTACTGTCGACCCGCGAAAGCGCGGCCCTGCGGGACAATCTGCTGCCTTTGGGCATTACCCAGATGAGCGCCGGTTCCTGCACCGCCCCCGGCGGCTATGCGGATAAGGACCTGAGTACCCAGCAGTTCGCCATCGACGACGACCGCAGCCCCGAGGAAGTCTGCCGGCTGATCCGCGCCAGCGGCTACGAAGCGGTGTGGAAGGACTGGGACGGCGCCTTTCTCGACAAGCAAAAGGCGGTGTAGGGCGCCCACCCGAGACCGTCCTAGACCGGTGCGAAAAACCAAGCAAGGGCGCCCACGCAGGGGCGCCCCCACAAAACCATCATCCCATGCCCAACACCATCGATTTCAACCTCTACCTGATCACCGACCGCCGCCAGGTTCCCGGCGGCGATCTCGTCGGCGCCGTGCATGCCGCCTTGCAAGGCGGCGTCAAAGCCGTGCAACTGCGGGAAAAAGATCTCTCCGCCCGGGAACTGCTCCCCCTCGCCCGGGAATTACGAAAACTGACCCGCGAGTTCGGCGCGAAACTGCTGATCAACGACCGTATTGATGTCGCCCTGGCAGCCGAAGCCGACGGCGTTCATCTCGGCGGCCATTCCCTGCCCGTCGCCGCAGCCCGCGCCCTCCTCGGCCCGCAAAGGTTGATCGGTGTCTCCACTCATCACCGGGCAGAGATACTTTTCGCCGCCCGGGACGGCGCCGACTTCGTCACCTTCGGCCCGGTCTGGTTCACTCCCTCCAAAGCCCCCTACGGCGCGCCGGTCGGTCTCGATGCCTTGCGCCAGGCCTGTGCCGACGCCCCCCTGCCCGTCTTCGCCCTCGGCGGCGTCAACGCCACGCGCATCCCCGAACTGATTGCCGCCGGCTGTTCTCGCGCCGCCTGCATCGGCGCCGTCCTCGCCGCCCCCGCGCCGGAAAACGCGGCCCGCGACCTGCTGCGGCTCATTTCTCCCGACTCACTTCAGTAACCACCAGCGGTGCCAAGCCGGGGAGCCGGAAGGCTCCTCCGGCCCCTACCTTCATGAATAGATTGCCATACACATGCGCCGTTTCCGAAGAATGTTATACTTGATCACGACTATCATCTTTCTTCCCTCTTGACGGGGTCGGTTCGACGAAGTTTACCGGATCGCGGCTCCAGGGTCGGCACATGAAAGAAACGGCGGGATTACTTCACGAGCGACTGCACACGGCCAGCTCGGAAGAGCACACGTCTGAACTCCAGTCACGAATCACCATCTCGTATG
>CALJLX010000414.1 GCA_937982495.1 uncultured Desulfuromonas sp. | reverse complement strand
CCGATGACGACGAAAATCAGGGTATCTTCCACCACCGCGTGACAGGTGGCGAGAAAGAGCCCCATGAGAAAAAGTTCGCGACGGGGCAGGCGTTTCTGCTGGGCGACGCGGATGATGATCCCGGCGCCGTAGGCAATGCCGAGAAAGATGCCGGTGAAGAGCGGCACCGCCGCCTCGCGGCCGAGGCCCATGCCGCGCATCAGCGGCTCGACGGCATCGCCGACGCGACGGAAAACGGGCAGATAGCGGAAGACCTCGAACAGGGTCACCAGCGGCACGATGATCAGCAGCAGCTTGAGGGCCAGTTTCCCGGCGCCGAGCAGGGCGGGATAGAGCGCTTCCATCAGCCCACCCCCAGCGTCCGAAGCCCGAGGAGCAGCCAGCCGGCCAGGGCGGCGATGAGCAAACGGCACAAGGTGAGTACGCCTCCCCGGGTGCCGGTGCCGCGCAGCACCGCCCCTTCGACCAGCAGGTTATGGGCGATACCCATCATCAGCCCACACTGGGTCACCTGCCAGGGGGTCAGATCGAGGGGCGCCATGACCGCGATGGCGGCGTAGAGATTGAGCAGAAAGGCGGCGACGAAGGCGAAAGCGGCCTCGCCGGGCAGGCCGAAGAGCCCCATCAGCGGCGCGAAAAAGGCGCCGAGCCAGGCGATGACCGGGGTCTGCTTGAGCAGATCGACCAGCACATAGAGCGGCAGAACATACTTGCAGAGCTTGAGGGCGGTGGAAACGCCGCCGCTCAAGCCGGTGCGGAGGCGGGTGGGGAGGTCGGGAACGGCTTCGTTCATGGCGCGTACTGGTAGCGGAAGCTGGGCAGGAGCGCTTCGCCGGCGAGCCCGTCAAGCAGCGCCGCCGCCCGGGCCAGGGGGGCGCCGGCCGCGTAGATGTTTTCGGCATAGGCGCCGGGCCGGCGGTAGATCACCACCCGCGCTTCCTCGACCCCGGCCAGGGTACGCAGCAGGGCCAGGGCGTCTTCCATATAGCCGACTTCGTCGACGATGCGCAGGCCCTTGGCTCCCGGCGCGTCGAAGACCCCGCCGCGCCCGAGCTGCTTGAGGGTGCAGGGGCTGAGCTCGCGGTTTTCCTCGATCAGGCTGAGAAAACGCCGATGAAAGCGGTCGGTGATCCCCTGCATCAGGGCGATCTCCTCCGGTTCGCTGGGGCGCAGCGGCGACCAGAAATCCTTGAGCGGACCGCTCTTCACCGTCTCCTCCTCGACCCCCCACTTTTCGAGCAGTCCGGCGATATTGAACTTGAAGGTGATGACCCCGACGCCGCCGACCAGGGCGGTGGGATGGGCGACGATGGCGTCGGCGGCCAGGGCCGCGTAGTAACCGCCGGAGAGGGCCTTGTCCATGACGCAGGCGACCACCGGCACCCCCTTCTGGTCGCCAAAGTGTTTCAGTTCATGGTAGAGGATGTCGCTCGCCGTCACCGAACCGCCGCCGCTGTCGATGCGCACCAGCAGCCCGACCACGGCGGGATCCTTCAACGCCAGGCGCAACTCCTCCTTCAGCCGGGGGATCAGCGGCGGCTCTTTGGAAAAACGCTCCAGCCCCACCGGCGCCAGGGAGATCAGGCCGCTGATGTCGACCAGCGCCAGCTTGGCCCGACCGGACCCCTCCACCACCTGCTCCCGCGCCGGGCCGACCGGTTCGGAAAGGGGCACCTTCACGAAGGCACATCCCCCCAACAGCAACAGGCCGAGCAGCAACGTCCATCTCTTCATGAAACCTCCCTCCCCTTGCCTCGGTTGACTTTACCCGCGCGCCTCTTCTATAGTGCCCACCATGAGAGACCTGTTCATCGCCGATGCCCATCTGCTTGATCCCAATGACGCCAATTACCGGCGTCTGCTCGAATTTCTCCGTGCCCAGCG
>CALJLX010000413.1 GCA_937982495.1 uncultured Desulfuromonas sp. | reverse complement strand
TCCTCGACTTCGATCTGCCAGACCGCTTCCATCCCCAGTTCGGGGAAGTCGATGCACTCGACCTTCTTGATGTTCTCCTCGGCGAGGACGGCGGCCGGGCCGCCGATGGAACCGAGGTAGAAGCCGCCGTGTTTCTTGCAGGCGTCGGTGACCTGCTGGCTGCGGTTGCCCTTGGCGATCATGATCATCGAGCCGCCGTTGGCCTGGAGCAGGTCGACGTAGGAGTCCATGCGGCCGGCGGTGGTGGGACCGAAGGAGCCGGAAGCCTTGCCTTTGGGGGTCTTGGCCGGGCCGGCGTAGTAGATCGGGTGTTTCTTGAGGTACTCGGGCAGGGGTTTGCCGCTGTCGAGGATCTCTTTGAATTTGGCGTGAGCGATGTCGCGGCCGACGACGATGGTGCCCTTGAGCAGCAGCGGGGCGCCGACTTCGAGCTTGGAGAGTTCGGCGAGGATTTCCTTCATCGGCTTGTTGAGATCAATTTTGGTGCCGTGACCGTGTTTGCCGCGATACTGGTCAGGAATCAGGCGGCCCGGATTGCGGTCCATCTCTTCGATGAAGAGGCCGTCCTTGGTGATTTTGGCCTTGATGTTACGGTCGGCCGAGCAGGAAACCGCCATGCCCAGCGGGCAGGAGGCGCCGTGGCGGGGAAGGCGGATGACGCGGACGTCATGGGCGAAGTACTTGCCGCCGAACTGGGCGCCGATGCCGAGCTTCTGGGCGGCCTCCAGCAGTTTGGCTTCCAGCGCGGTGTCCCGGAAAGCCTGGCCGTGCTCGTTGCCGACCGTCGGCAGACCGTCCAGCTCCTTGGCGGTGGCCAGTTTGACGGTCTTCATGACCGAGTCGGCGCTGGTGCCGCCGACCACGAAAGCGATGTGGTAGGGAGGGCAGGCGGCGGTGCCGAGGTACTTCATCTTATCGATGAGGAATTTTTCCAGTTTTTCGGGGGTGAGCAGGGCCTTGGTTTCCTGATAGAGCATGGTTTTGTTGGCGCTGCCGCCGCCTTTGGCGATGAAGAGGAACTTGTAGTAGTCGCCTTCGGTGGCCATGATGTCGATCTGCGCCGGCAGGTTGGTGCCGGTATTCTTTTCTTCGTACATATCGAGGGCGACGGTCTGGCTGTAACGGAGGTTTTCTTCGGTGTAGGTCTTGTAAACGCCTTTGGAGAGAAATTCCTCATCCTTTACGCCGGTCCAGACCTGTTGGCCTTTTTTGGCAACGATGGTCGCGGTGCCGGTGTCCTGGCAGATGGGAAGTTCGAAGTTGGCGGAGATTTCGGCGTTGCGCAGAAAGGCCATGGCCACACCGCGATCATTGGGGGAGGATTCGGGGTCGCGCAGGATCTTGGCGACTTGCTCGTTGTGTTCGGGGCGCAGCAGGAAAGAGACGTCGCGCATCGCCTGGTTGGCGAGAACGGTGAGGGCTTCGGGATCGACCTTGACGACATCCTTCCCTTCGAACTTGGCAACCGACACATACTTTTCCGATCCGGGGATCTTGTAGTATTTGGTTTCGTCCTTGGCCAGCGGAAAGGGATCCTGATACTTGAACTCCGGCATGGTTTTCTCTCCTTTTCGGTATTGAATGGCGGCGAACCCACTTTCGCCGCGCCCGTAAACAATCGATCCGAAAGTATATAGAAGCTCTGCTAATTTGTCGACACTAAGATGAGTTTTGTTCCCCCCGAGGGGAATTTCCTGTGGATTTTGCCGGCCCGCCGGTGTAGTTAAACCTTTCCGCATATTTGCCATGTCGTTTCGAACGGCGACCGGCTCGACAGGAGGAATCCCATGCAGAAACTGCTGAAACGGATATTGACCTCAAGGGTTTATGAAGCCGCGGTGGAAACGCCTCTCGACGAGGCGCCGGTCCTCTCGGCCCAATTCAATAATCGCATCCTGCTCAAGCGGGAAGATTTGCAGACGGTCTTTTCCTTCAAACTGCGCGGCGCTTACAACCGCATCGCCCATCTTTCCGAAGAAGACCGTCGGCGTGGCGTCATTGCCGCCTCGGCCGGCAATCATGCCCAGGGGGTGGCTTTTTCCGCCCGCAAGCTCGGCATTCGCGCGGTCATCGTCATGCCCCGCACGACCCCGCTGATCAAGGTGGAGGCGGTACGGCGCCTGGGTGGCGAGGTCATTCTCCATGGCGACAGCTATTCGGAAGCGCAGGATTACTGCGATCGCCTGATCGGTGAAACGGGCATGGTCTTTATCCATCCCTTTGACGATGAACTGGTCATTGCCGGTCAGGGGACGGTGGCGGTCGAACTCCTGCGCCAGAGCGCCGGGCGCATGGATGCCGTCTTCGTCCCCGTCGGCGGCGGCGGGCTCATTGCCGGCATCGCCGGCTATCTCAAGGCCCTGTGCCCGGAGATCAAGGTCATCGGCGTCGAGCCCGAGGACAGCGATGCCATGTTTCGTTCGCTGCAGGCCGGGCGGCGGGTGCGCCTCGATTCGGTGGGTATTTTCGCCGACGGTGTGGCGGTACGGGAGGTCGGCAAGCTGACTTACGATTACTGCCGCCGCTGCGTCGATGAAATCGTGCGCGTCGATACGGACGAGCTCTGCGGCGCCATCAAGAGCATCTACCAGAGTACCCGTTCCATCGTCGAGCCGGCCGGAGCCCTGGGCATGGCGGGGCTGAAGAAGTATATTCGCGAGCGCAAGGTGACCGGACAGACCCTGGTCGCCATCAACTCCGGGGCGAATATGAATTTCGAACGGCTGCGCTATGTCGCCGAGCGCACGCAGATCGGTGAAAAACAAGAGGCCCTATTCGCCGTCACCATTCCCGAGGAACCCGGCTCTCTCAAGCGTTTTTGCGGCGAAATCGGCGAGGAACGCAGCATCACCGAGTTCAACTATCGCCTCTTCGGCCGGGATCGGGCACATATCTTCGTCGGCCTGTCGATTCGGGACGAGCAGGAGCGTGCCGACTTCAGCCGCCAGCTCGAAGGCAAAGGCTTCGTCAATCTCGATCTCACCGACAACGATCTCGCCAAGACCCATGTTCGTTACATGGTCGGCGGCAAATCGGCCGAGGTCGGGCGCGAAGTGCTTTATCGTTTCTGGTTTCCCGAGCGGCCAGGCGCCCTGACCCGATTTCTCGCCTCCATGGGGGAGAGCTGGAACATTTCCCTTTTCCACTACCGCATGCAGGGTGGGGATTACGGCCGGGTGCTGATCGGGCTGGAGATCCCCGGCGGCGAAGAGGGGGCGTTTCGCTCCTTTTTACATGAACTTGGCTATCGCTACACGGAGGAGACAGACAACGCGGCTTATCGCCTTTTTCTTTGAAAAACCTGTCTACTTTAGGGGTTTCTACGGATTGACAAGGCGAGGGTTCCACGAGAGAATAGGCCCGTTTCGCGGCTGGTCGTGTCGGTAGGGGAGGCCGCCGCCGTTGTTTTGAGCTTATTTATCCGGAGGTTTATGCGCCCGACGGTTTTGGTCATCGATGACGACCGCGTGACCCGTGAAATTCTCTCCGACCTGTTGCGGAATGCCGAACTGGATGTGGTTCTGGCGACCGGGGGAGAGGAGGGCTGCCGCCTGGCCTGCGAAAATCCTCCCGACGTGGTTCTCGTCGATCTTTTCATGCCCGGCCGGGACGGTCTGGAGGTCTGCCGCTTTCTGCGCTCGCAGCCGACGTTGAGACAGATCCCGATCCTGCTCATGACCGCGCACACCGACCGGGATGATCTGGTCAATCCTTTTCTTGTCGGCGCCGACGATTACATCGCCAAACCTTTCGATTTCGACGAACTGCTCGCCCGCGTTCAGGGCAATCTCCTGAAAAAACGAGCTATCGACAGCCGCGACAGCAAGGCTCGTCATTACGATGCGCTGCTGAAGATTTCCGAAACCCTCAGCGAGAACGGCGATGCCGCCGCCGCGCTCAAGGAGATTGTCCGGCAGATTTCCGCTCATTTGCAGGCGGTGGACCGTTGTTCCATCGCCCTGGTGCGGGAGTCGGAAGGCTGCGGGTATGTCATGGCGACGACGGCGGATATTCAGCGTCCGACCTTTCGTATCGACTTGAAGAACTACCCGGAGATCCGCCAGGTCATGGCCACCGGGCGGCCGCTGCTGATCGAAAACCTGGCGGAAAACCCGCTTATCGCCGAGATCCTGCCGGCCTTCGAAGGGCGGGATATCAGCGCCATTCTGGTCTTTCCGGTGGTCGATGCCCGGCGCGTCATCGGCGCCATGATCATTCGTATTGCTCGTCCCGGCGAAGGGGTGGCTCGGGATGAGGTCGATTTTTGCCGACTGGTTTCCGGCGTGGTGGTAACGGCGCTCAAAACCAACGACTTCTTTCAGTTGGTCTGGGAGGAGGCGGAGGTTTTGCGCGTCGCCAAAGAGCGACTGGAAGCGGATCTGCGTATCAAACAGGCCTACGAGGAACTGTTCGAGAATGCCTCGGAAGGGCTCATCGCTTTTTCCGCCGCCGGCGATATCGCCTATGCCAACCGCTGTCTGGTCGAGATGGTCGGCGGACCTTCATCCGGCCTGAGCGGTGTGTCGCTGGCGGAACTCTTCGGCGCCGAAGTGCGGGAACGTTTTCTGACCTACAGTATTGCGAACGATGATTCGGCCGGGGTGGACGGGCGCTTCGACATCGGCTTCGTTCCTAAGGTCGGCGAGCCGCGAACGTTTTCCGTGAGCATCGGCGCCCGTCCGGTGCTGAACGGCCTGCGCGTCGCCGCGCTGCGCGACGTCACCGACAAGCGCCGCATCGAAGAAGATCTCTTGCGGGTCAAACAACTGCTTGAAGAGACCAACGCCGCCTTGGTCAAGGCCGACCAGGACCGGAACGAGTTTCTCGATACCGCCGTTCATGAATTACGCACCCCGGTTACCATCGTCAGCGGCTATTGTTCACTGCTGGCCGAAACCGATCAGGCGCAACTTTCCGACGAACAACGGGTTTATATCGAGGAAGCGGTGGCGGCGGCGGACCGGCTGGCCGATCTGATCAACAACCTGCTCGATCTCTCCCGCCTCGAGTCGGGCAGCATGCCGCTGGCGGTGGAACGCTGCGATCTGGTCGCGACCATCCGCGATTTTTTGCACGATCATCAGCCTTTGCTGGAGAAAAGCTGCCTGGCCTTGCGGACCACCCTGCCCGAAAGCGCCGTCGCCCTTTACGACGAGGAGCGCATTTACCGGGTGCTGGCCAATCTTTTCGGCAATGCCGTCAAATTCACCCCGATCGGCGGCAATATTCATCTCAGCCTTGAAGAAACCGCCGATGCCGTGCTCTTTTCCATCGAGGATACGGGCAAGGGCATTCCCGAGGAAGCCCTGCCCCGTCTCTTCGAACAGTTCTATCAGGTCGGCCGGGGCGATTCCCGCCAGGGGAGCGGCCTTGGCCTCTATATCTGCAAAAAGATCATCCAGTCCCACCACGGCGAAATCTGGGTGGAAAGCCGGCTCGGCACCGGGAGCCGCTTTTCGTTTACCCTGCCCAAACCAGGAACACTCTCCTGAAAAATTCCTTCATCGATCCCGTGTCCCCTGCATTTTTCTTGCGAAAAGCCCCGTCGAAATAGTTGACAGTTTCAATCAGGTATGTTATCGGTGGATCAAAACATGCTGAAGCCGCAAGAGAGGAGATCCCCTGGTGTTTTCCACCCTGAAAGAAGATTTCAAAGTCGTTTTCGAACGCGATCCGGCCGTGCGCGGCAAACTGGAAATCTGCTTCTGCTATCCGGGGTTCCATGCCGTGCTCATGCACCGCGCGGCTCACGCCCTCTGGCGTCGCAAGTTCTATTTTGTCGGGCGGCTGATTTCCCACATCAGTCGCTTTCTGACCGGCATAGAAATTCATCCCGGCGCGAAAATCGGCAAGGGCTTCTTCATCGATCACGGTATGGGGGTGGTGATCGGCGAAACGGCGGAGATCGGCGAAAACTGTACTCTTTATCACGGTGTTACCCTCGGCGGCACCTCTTGGGCCAAGGAGAAGCGCCACCCGACCCTGGGCAATAACGTCGTGGTCGGCTCGGGCGCCAAGATTCTCGGCCCCTTCACCGTCGGCGACAACAGCAAGATCGGCTCCAATTCGGTGGTGGTCAAGGAAGTGCCGCCCAATTCCACCGTCGTTGGCGTGCCGGGGCGGATCGTTCTTTCCGACGGCGGCAAGCCGGAAAGCCGGGCCGACCTGGAACATGGGCGGTTGCCGGATCCCGAAGCCAAGGCCATTTCCTGTCTCTTCGATCAATTGCGTGCCCTTGAAGAGAAGGTCAATCGCCTCTCCTCCGAAAAATCCGCGAAGGCTGAAGACCCACCTGCGGGGAAAGCGCCATGAGGTTGTCGACCAAGGCCCAGTACGCAGTGCGCGCCATGGTCAGCCTTCATCTCCATGGTCGGGATGCCCCCGTCAGCCTCAAGGATATTTCGACCCGGGAGGATATTTCCCAGGCCTACCTGGAGCAGCTGTTCGTCAGGCTCCGCCGCGGGGGGCTGGTGGACAGCGTGCGCGGCCCCGGTGGGGGATACGTTCTCGCCAGGCCCGCTTCGCGCATACGGGTCGATGAGATTATCGAAAGTGTCGAGGAATCGCTGGTTCCCGTCTCCTGTATGGATGAGGACGGCCGCTGCTCCTGCGGTTCCCAGTGCGTGACGCACAGCGTCTGGCAGGGTCTGGCGGAAAAAATTCGCGGCTTTCTGGCCTCCATGACCCTGGAGGATCTTACCAGGGAAGCGCGGCGCAAGCACGAGCCGGCGGAAACGGCCGACATTCGTTAAACAACCCGGGCGCTTGGCTCTGGCGCCGGATCGATATGAATGATTCTGGAGGAGAGATCGTGAAACGCATTTATATGGATAACAACGCCACCACGGCGGTTCGCCCCGAAGTTCTCGACGCCATGCTCCCGTTCTACCGTGAGCAGTTCGGCAACCCTTCCAGCGTCCATTGGGCCGGGCGGGCGGTGAGCGGCGCGGTGGAAAAAGCCCGTGAGCAGGTAGCGAAGCTGATCAACTGTTCGCCGGCCGAGATCGTCTTTGTCTCCTGCGGAAGCGAGGGTGACAATATGGCATTGAAAGGGACGGTCGATGCCCTGCGCGATAAAGGGGATCACGTCATCACCACCACCGTGGAGCATCCGGCCGTGCTCGAAACCTGCAAGGCTCTGGAAAAACAGGGGGTGCGGGTGACCTATCTGCCCGTCGATCACAACGGCATGCTCAACCTGGCCGAACTGGAAGCGGCGATTACCGACAAAACCATCCTGATTTCGGTGATGTGGGCAAACAACGAGACGGGCAATCTCTATCCCATCGAGGAAATCGGCGCCATTGCCCGCAAATACAAGGTTCGTTTTCATACCGACGCGGTGCAGGCGGTGGGGAAGGTTCCCGTCGACGTACAGAAGGCAAATGTCGATCTGTTGGTCATTTCCGGCCACAAACTCGGTGCGCCCAAGGGGGTGGGAGCGATCTATATTCGCCGCGGTACCCGCCTGACTCCCTTCATGCACGGCGGCCATCAGGAACGCAACCGTCGGGCCGGTACCCATAACGTCGCCGGGATTGTCGGCCTCGGTGTCGCCTGCGAACTGTCGGGCGCGCACCTCCATGTCGAGGCCGCCCGCATCCGCGCCCTGCGCGATCGGCTCGAACAGGGGATTTTGGAACGGGTTCCCGAGATCAAGCTTAATGGTCATCCCGACCCCAACCTGCGCCTGCCCAATACCCTCAACGTGAGTTTTGCTTATATCGAAGGGGAGTCGCTGCTGCTCAACTTCGATATGAAAGGCATCGCCGCCTCTTCCGGTTCGGCCTGCACCTCGGGGTCGCTGGAGCCGTCCCATGTCATGGGCGCCATGTGCGTCGACGTGGTGCTGGCCCATTCGAGCACCCGCTTCAGCCTGGGAATCGATAACACCGAAGAAGATGTCGATTATGTTCTGGAAATTCTGCCCCCTATCGTGCAACGCCTGCGCGAGATGAGCCCCTTGTACAACCGTGCCGAACCGCTCTCCTGCAAGGAGTGTCAGGTTATCAGAAAGGTGCTCTAAAACAAGACGTTATCTGTTAGTAGCTTATGCCCTTTCTCGGGCGCGATAAAGGAGATATTATATGTATTCCGAAAAAGTGATGGATCATTTTTCCAATCCCCGCAATGTCGGGGAAATCGAAAACGCCGACGGGGTCGGCGAGGTCGGGAACGCCTCCTGCGGCGATATCATGAAGATCTTTCTCAAGGTCGAGGGTAATGTCATCAAGGACATCAAATTCAAGACCTTCGGCTGCGGTGCGGCCATCGCCACCTCGTCGATGGTGACGGAAATGGCGATCGGCAAAACTCTCGACGAAGCCCTGGAACTGACCAATGCCGCCGTCGCCGAAGCCCTCGACGGTTTGCCGGCGCAGAAGATGCACTGTTCCAATCTGGCCGCCGACGCCTTGCATGAGGCGATCAAGAATTATAAGGAGACCCATTCCGCGTAAGGTTTCTCCTCCTCCGGTACCCGAATCGGCAAGACATTTTGCTTTATCAAATCGGGTATGGGGATGTTGAAAAAAGCCGTTTCTTCTCGCTTTAACGTCGAAAGCGGCTTGACATCCCGGAGCGGACCCTGTTTTATAGTAACTCACATGGATTAAAGACGTGGATGAGGAGTAGTAGGCGCTCCATTCCGTTGCAGAGAGCCGGCGGTCGCTGCGAGCCGGTACGGAAATCGCCGAACTCGCCTCGGAGTCGCCCAGGTGAAGCCGCCAGCCGGTTAGCTTGGGACGTGAGCCTGCGTAAAAGGACAAAGAGGGTTCGCCTATGCGTTTCGCGCAGGCGAACGAATCAGGGTGGTACCGCGAAGCACACGCTCTCGCCCCTGTTTTTGGGGCGGGAGTTTTTTATTTAGCGAAAGGGGGTGGTCGGATGGAATCGGACCTGGGCGAGCCGGCCCTTGAACGGTCGGCCTGCGGACGCGACGGAAAATTCGAGAAGTTCGACCTGAATCCCCCGAATCCAACCGAATACCGGGCGGGGAACCTAATCTGGAGGAAACGATGAGTCAAGCCAAGAAGATCATAATTTTCGACACCACCTTGCGCGACGGCGAGCAGTCTCCCGGCGCCAGCATGAACATCGAGGAAAAGTTGCGCATCGCCCATCTGCTCGAAAAGATGAATGTCGATGTCATCGAGGCCGGTTTCCCCATCGCCTCGGAAGGGGATTTCGAGGCGGTGCGGCGCGTCGCCAAAGCGATCAAGGGGCCGCAGATCGCCGGGCTCTCCCGGGCCAACAACATGGATATCGACCGTGCCTGGGAGGCGCTCAAGTATGCCGGGGAGCGGGGGCGCATCCATACCTTCATCGCCACCAGCGACATCCACATGAAGTACAAGCTGAAGATGAGCGAGGATCAGGTCATCGAAACGGCGGTGAAGGCCGTGAAAAGGGCCGCCGGGTACACCCCCAACGTCGAATTTTCCGCCGAGGATGCGGTGCGCACCCGTTTGCCTTTTCTCGCCAAGGTGGTCGAAGCGGTCATCGATGCCGGCGCCAAGACGGTGAATATCCCCGACACCGTCGGTTACACCATCCCCTCGGAATATTTCAACATCATCAAGTATCTTAAGGATAATGTTCCAAATATCGAGAAAACCGTGCTTTCCGTCCACTGTCACAACGACCTGGGGCTGGCCGTGGCCAACTCCCTGGCGGCGGTGCAGGCCGGCGCCGAGCAGGTCGAGTGTACCATCAACGGCATCGGCGAGCGGGCCGGCAACTGCTCCCTCGAAGAGGTGGTCATGACCTTGCGCACCCGTCAGGACATTCTGCCCTTCCAGACCAACGTGGTGACCGAACATATCTATGCCGCGAGCAAGCTGCTTTCGACCATCACCGGCATCGTCGTTCAACCGAACAAGGCGATTGTCGGCGCCAACGCCTTCGCCCACGAGGCGGGGATTCATCAGCACGGTGTGCTCATGGAGAAATCGACCTACGAGATCATGACCCCCGAGTCCATCGGCCTCAACCAGAACAAGCTGGTCCTCGGCAAGCATTCCGGGCGTCATGCCTTCATCCAGCGTCTGGAGCAGCTCGGCTACGATCTGGGCAAGGAGGATATCGAAAAGGCCTTCGTTCGCTTCAAGGCCCTGGCCGATCAGAAAAAGGAAATCTTCGACGAGGATATCGACGCCATCGTCGCGGACGAAATCATCCGCATCCCCGAAACCTACAAGTTGCTGCAGATGAGCGTTTCTTCCGGCTCCTTCACCGCGCCGACCGCCACGGTGGAGATGGAAGTGGACGGCAAGGTCAAGAAGGCCGCCCAGTTGGGGGACGGGCCGGTGGATGCCACTTTCAAGGCGATCAAGAAGCTCACCGGCAGCAACGCCCGGCTGCTGCACTTCGCCATCGGCGCCATCACCGGCGGCACCGACGCCCAGGGGGAGTGTACCGTGCGTCTCGAAGAGGACGGCCGCGAAGTCCTCGGTCAGGGGGCGCATCCC
>CALJLX010000412.1 GCA_937982495.1 uncultured Desulfuromonas sp. | reverse complement strand
CCGGCGTATTCCCAGGCGAAGGCGAACTCGTGCATCACCTCGTGGATCTGGGTGTTGTCGAGGAGATTGGTGCCGGGATACCAGGCCCCTTCCCGGGCGGTGAAAAGCTCGGCAGCGGCGCCTTTCACATAGAGGCTGACCAGTTCGTTGGTGTGACTGCCGGTCGCGTAGGTGACGATGGGGGTGACGCCGGGCGCGGGGGCCTGGTTCCAGGCGACGATTTCCTCGCTCGCGGGAAGATCGCCCTTGGCCATGGGCAGCTCGGGGTTGAGGCGCATGTAGCTGTTGCCGTGGTCGCTGGTCACCATCAGCAGGGTATTGCTCCAGTCGATGTGGTCGCCGGGTTGGTCGACGTAGGCGATGGCGGCCTTGACCGCCTCGTGCAGATCATGCATGGTGCCCATCATCCAGCGGTAGTCGTTGGCATGGTTGGCCCAGTCGATATCCCCCTGTTCGACCATCAGGAAGAACCCCTTTTGGTTTTCGCCGAGGACGGTCAGCGCCGCCTCGGTGGCCATCGCCAGGGTGGGATTTTCCTGGGTCGCCGGTGCCACCGTCGGGAACCCCGGCTGATCGAGCACCACGGGCGGCTCGAAGTTGCCGCCGGCGCCGCCGAACAGGCCGAAGAGTTTTTTGCCCCCCCTAGCCGCCTGCCTGGCCCCCGCCAGCAGGGCCTTGCCGCCGTCCACGTCGGGCTGACGGTCGACGAAGACAAATTCGTCGCTCAGGCTCAGTTCGTCATAGAGGGCGCGGGAAAGGTAGCCGCCGTCGTAATCGAGATGGCCGCCGCCGATGACCACCTCGGGCTTGACGACCTGGATGATTTCGTCGGCGATGCCGAGCCCGGTGTAGCCGGAACGGCCGGTATAGTAGTTGTTGCGGCTGACGTTGTGGCTGACGAAGGCCGCCGGCGTGGCATGGTTGAAGGGGACGGTGGAGACCACGCCGATGGCGGCCCCCCGCTCTTCGCGCAGCTGCTCGGCGATGGTTTTCAGGGCGCCGTCGGCGGGATCCCCGGAGAGCCAGGCGATGTTGCCGTCGTCGGTCTTGAGACCGGTGGCCAGGGCGGTGCCGGCCGAGGCGGAATCGGTGGCGTAACGGGGCCGCAGGAAGTAATCGTCGGAGGCCGTTTCATCCAGGGGGTAGCGATCGAAGCCGCCGCGCAGGGCATCGTAGCCGACGGCGGGGTCGAACCGGTCATAGTCGAAAGGCTCGTGGTTTTCCAGGGTTGCGTAATTGTTGTAGGTGGTGACGTCCCAGGTGGAAACCGACCCCTGGTAGGGGAAGCGGTTCCAGACCAGGGCGAAGTCGTCGCCGGTCAGGTAGCGGCTGTAGGCGATTTCGTGTTCGAGCTGCATGCCGTCGCCGATGAACAGGATGATGTTCTTGGCCTCCGCCGCCTTTTGCGGCGGGACCGCCGGTCCCTTGAGACCGTTGTCGCCGAAGCTCAGCCCCGGCAGCAGCGCCACCAGCAGGGCGGCACGGGCGAACTTCCTCATTTTGCCGTTCCTCTTTGTGATCATTGGTTCTTCTCCTTGCATGGGGAGGGACGATGGTTCCGGCACACGCCGGAACCGGGTGGATTTGTGTCGGGGAAAGATTCCACTGCGAAGGTTTTGGTGAAATTGGCGCGCCGTTAGTTTTCGGTCAGACCTTCGCCTTCGCGGCGGCCCGGCGCCGACCGGGTTCACATCCATTCCGCAAGAAAAACTCATCCCTCCCTAACACAAGTCGGGCATCCTGACTCACCCGAGCGGTCGCAATCACGGGCCGCCGATTCCGCCCCCAGGAGAGTCCATGGAGATCCTCACCGACCGCGCCGTTCCCCGTTCCGCTGAAAACGTCCCCGTTTCCGCCCCCTCGCGATGCGCCCCCCTGGTCCTGATCGTCGAAGACGAACCGGAACTGGCCGAACTGCTGGACTACAACCTGCGCCGCCACGGCTACCGCACCGAGATCGCCGGCGACGGCCTGAGCGCCTGCCGCCGCATCGGCGCCGCCCGGCCCGACCTGATCCTGCTCGATCTGATGCTCCCCGACCTGGACGGCCGCGAGATCTGCGCCATGGTCCGCTCCCATCCCGATCCCGAGACGGCGCCGACCCCGATCATCATGCTCACCGCCCTCGGCACCCTGGAGGACCGGGTGCGGGGCGTCGAGACGGGAGCCGACATCTATCTGAGCAAGCCCTATTCGATGCGGGAAGTCCTGCTGCAAACCGGCCGGCTGATCGAGGGACGCCGCGCCCGGCGGGAAGCCGAGGCGGCCCTGGGCCGTCTCGAAGGGGAAAGCCGCCAAGAAGAGCAGTGGCGGCAGATGCTCTTCCACGAACTGCGCAACCAGCTGCTGGTCATTTCCGGCTATTCGAACCGCCTGGCCGACAAGGAACCCGCCCCGGAACTGGCGCGAGAATACGCCCAGGCGATCCAGCGCGGCGCCGACCACCTGGGTCGTCTCGCCGAGGAATTTCTGCTCTTGCGCCGGATCGAAACGGACCGGCAACCCCTGCCGACGGAGCCGGTCAATCCCCTCTGGCTGCTGGAAGACGTGGTCGCGCTCTATCGCCCCCTGGCCGCGCGGGAGGGCCAACGGCTGACCCTGCGCGCCCTCGGCACGCCCGCGCCGCTGGCGACCCACCCCGGGGCCGTGCGCCTGATTCTTTCGAGCCTGCTGGAAAATGCCGTGAAATACGGCCAATTGGGCGGAAGTATCGAAGTGGAACTGATTCTCTCGGCGGCAGGGACGCGGATCACCGTGGCCGACGACGGCCCCGGCATTCATCCGGAGGAGAGGGAGCGGATCTTCGAAAAATTCTATCGCGGCGCCCGGGAGTCGGGGCGCAGCGCGGGGCACGGCCTCGGACTCTATTCCGCCCGCACCCTCGCCCACGCCCTGGGCGGCGAATTATATGCCGGCAACCGCCCCGAAGGCGGTGCCGAGTTCACCCTGAGCCTGCCCGTGGACGGCAAGTCGGCCATTGCCGTACATCAACCCCGAGGCGGCTGATCGGACCCAGGGCAATAATTCATGGTTAGGGAATAACGGCGTCAATTACCAACCCGCCCCGGCCCCGAGAGCTGTCGTCGCCAGCGGACAGCAAACTTCCCCCACAGCGCTTAGCCCCTGGTAGCGATTTACCCGTTGCGTTGCTGGCGTCAAAAAGCCGGAATCTCAATCGAGAGATTCCGGCTTTGAATGTTTTCCGGAGACGGGCTGTTTGTGAAGGGGCAAGAGATCAGAAGACCTTGGCCAGTTTGATCTCGAACCGAAAGCCGTCGGAAGGGGTTGGGCTGTCGTAGTCACGATGGACGGGGAGAGTGACCAGCGCGCCGATGACGGTGCCCGTCGGCTGGTTTTTGAAGACGACCTTGGGGCCGACATACCATTCCCAGCGGGCATCGTTCTGCTCCCGGTCGAACCGTTCACTTTCGCCATCCCAACTCAGATGCGACTCCACGCCGATATCGAAGGTTTTGTTCAAGGCGTAGCCCCAGCCGGTAAGGCCTCGGAACATGTCCGGCTTCCGATAATCGTGTTCGCCGTCGGTAAAAGTGTAGTAGTACAGTTCCTGATCGAAACGATTCGCCCCCTGGAAATAGGTGAGGCCGACTCCGCCCCCCGCGCCCCAGGCCTGGTTGCCGGTGTAGTCGTTGTTGTTTTTCCCGCCGTCCGCCGTCGGCAGGACGACGCCGAGATCGAAGGCGAGGCTGAAGGGGGCCTTGTCGGCCTGGTTCATGACCACCTTGTGCAGAGCGACGGCGGTATCGCCGAGCCAGCCGTAATGGTCGGTGGCGCCGGTGGCGCGCAGCTCTTTTTTCACATCGTAGATCGGGGTGGCGGTGCGGATATCCAGCCCCGGAGCAAGGCCGTAACGAAACTTGACCACCCCGACGTTCTTGGTCAGTTCGACGTTGTCGTTAAGCTCATCGTCATGCAGCCGAATGCCGTCGGTTTCCGCGTAGGTGTAATTGAGGAGCGCGGCGAATTTACCGACCGGCATCCCCTCGCCGGCTGGACCCCAGGCGGCACCGACACCGCCGAAGGCCTTGGGCGCCGGTCGAACCGTCTCGTCGGCCGCCAACACGGGGCTGATCGAAAACAAGGCGATCAGCACCCAGGCCGGAAGGATGGAAAGAAACATCTTCATGCTGTTGCCTCCGGTTGTCCAACCCCGTCCCAGGGGCGTCGATTTCATGGGAGTGAGCACGACTTACCAAACAGACGCCCCGGGCGGAAAGCGAGCCTTTCCACCCGGGGCGCGGGCCATCAACCTACTTGACGAAAGCCTTTTCCACGCTGAAGGGCATGGCCTGGTAACCGGTCGTATCCTTGAGCTGAATCTCGACGGCCGGTTCCTTGGCCCCGTATTTGAACTCCATGATGAACGGATTGGGGTCGGTCAAAAAGGCCCCGGTGGCGATGTCGAAGTCCGCTCCGGCGACGGCCGAATAAACAAAGACGGAATCCTTGTCCTTCTGGTATTCGGTCAGCGAGGTGACCGGGCTGTACCATTCGTTGCCGCGGTCCTTGCCGAATTCCCAGACCTGCTCGACGGTCATCTTCTTCTGATCGATCTTGTAGATGACGGCGCGGGAATACTTCATGCTCGGCAGGGCCGGCTGCTCCATGCCGCGACTGTCGCCGTTGTCGAAGGCGCTCAGGTAGAGGATGTCGCCCTTGCTCTTGCTGTCGATCTTGAAGGCCGTGTGCTGCGTCCAGGTCCAGTCGAAACCTCCGCCTTCGTTCAGGTATCCGGGGCATTGGGAACCGCTGGCGCCGCAGTCGATCTTCTCCCCTTTGGCATCGACGGGGGTCAAAAGCTTATCCTTGTACTCCTCCTTCCACCCTTCCGGGCTGCCCAGAATCCACTTGACCTCTTTATCGCGGCCGATCTTGATCATGGCCGACTGATGCCGGGAGCTGATGATGATCGAATCGTCCTCGGCGTCATGGTCGACGCTGTTCACGTGAGCCCAGTTCCGGCCCGGTCCGACGCCGACGATATCGCCGAATTTGTCGTTCTGATCCTGTTTCGCCAGATCCTCGGCGCTCATGGTATGGCCGGCCTGGCTGGCGTCGATATTCAGACAGACCGCGCCCTGGTCCAGAACCTTCATGTTGACGTCGCGGTAGGGATCGAGGATATCGAAGAGCCGCCATTCGTCCTGAACAATGCCGCTGCTCGGTTCCACCTCGACAATGACGTCGCGAACGGTGCGGACATTCTTGCCGTCGGCGCGCTTGAGATTGGAGCTGGCGACCCGCAGGAAATAATTTCCGTTCGGGGAAACATCCAGGGAGTGGGAGAAGTCGTTGTAACCAGCGGGAAGCTCGCGGTTAAAGACTTCTTTCCCCAAAATGTCGTACTTCACGTAGCGCTGGCCGAAACCCCAGGTCATGGCGCCGTCGTCGTTCTGTTTGAATCCCATCATGACCCCAGCGTTGTAGACGGACTTCAGGTCGTAGATGGGGTTGGCGTTCATGTACCAGCGGACTTCCCCCGTGGTGTCGATGATGAAGTTCTGCGGATAGTAGTTCCATTCCAGGGCGCCGCCGGTCGGATTGTTCCAGACGACGCGGGTGCCCTTGCCCGCCTTGTGCATGAAGTTGTTGACGAAATAGAGCCGGTCGCTGAACTCGCTGTCGACTTTCTTGACGTCGGCCGAGGAGAAGAAGGCCGCCTTCAGGGTTTTCGTGGCATTCGGCTCGGAATAGACGGGCGCCGCATAGAGGGTATAGCTTTCCTTGACGCGATCCCAGGTGCCGTTGTTCAGCTTGGAATACTCGACTTCGACGGTATTGACATAATCCGGATAGAGACCGAAGACGGGGATGCCGCCGTGGGTCAGAAGGTGCTTGGGCGCGACCTGGTATTTGATTTCTTGCCCGTTTTCCTTGGGCACGATCCGAACTCTGGCGTCTTTAAGGAGATAGCCGCCGTTTTTGATGATCGCGGTCAGGGGGGCGATGTCATAGGGATTGATGATGACTTCGCCGATTTGCCCCTGGACCTGGTAGTCGACTTTCGCGCCGCTGGCGCCACCGATGGCCAAAGCCGCGCTGGGAGCCGTTCCGGCCACCAGGGCCGCCAAAAGCACCATTCCCAATCTCTTTTTGATGATCATGATTCCTCCATCTATCCTTTAATTTTCCGGGTTTTCTTTCCTACTTCCGCGGCAACCCCATTATTACTGCGGAGCGTTGCAAATACGCGTCTCTGCTGCCTGCTCTCTGTTGCGGATGCTGTTCATGATCCAGGCGGCGGCGCAGACAGTCAGGACGAGCAACACCAAGCCGAAGAGAATCGCCGTGCACTGGGCCATGTTCATGAAATGCGAGGGGGGCCACAGGTACCAGCCGTCCCGATAGAAGTCGACCAGCCACTGCTGCATGCCGCTTAAGACCGCACCGTCGGGAACGATGGGGTTGTCGAAACCGCAGTCGCCCGTGGGCTTGAACCAGTCGGGAGCCCAGCGGTCCAGCGGCAGCCCGAAGGGAAAGGTCGGTTCGGTGGAGCAGCCCTGCACGCCAAAGGGGTCGTCGCTGTGCGCGACGAAGTGGATCTTGTTCAGCTTGACACTCCAGAGCAGCCCCCTAATGCAGCCATAGATGGCGAAGATGTAGCCGAGGACCCTCAAAACGACATTTTTCGGGTTGATGGCAACCAAGATGCCCCCGAGCACCATGGCGAAAAAGGCAAAGCGGATATAGACGCACTGCTCGCAGGGTTTCATGTACAGCCAGTGCTGAAAGACCGAGTGCGCCAGAATGACCATGAAGAGGCTCATGCCGGCCATCAGCAGCCAGAGAAAGCGGCCGTGCTGCCATTGGGCAATAGTGGAAATCGGTTCCGAGCGGAGATCGTTCCAGCCCTTTTGCAAGAAATTCACGACGTCCTCCTTACTTCTTCAGAAGTTCGTTGATGAGCTGCAGCATGCCGTCCACGGATTTGATCGACTTGGTGATGATGAGATATTTGCCGTTGACCACGAAACCGGGGATACCCTGGACCTTGGCCACATCGTAGGAAGCATCCCACTCGGCGATCAGCGCTTGCGCCTGGGGATCCTTGAGCCCTTCCTCGAACTCGGCCTTGCTCATGCCGACGGCATCCAGGCCGGTTTTCAAAAAGGCCTCCTCGCCGGCATCCCAGCGCTCTTTCTTGTCGTGATAGGCCTCGTAGTAGGCCATTTTCGCTTTCTTCAGCAGGGATTTGTCGCCGTAGAGTTCCTTGTCCGAAAGGCCATTGGCCTGGTCTTTGGCCAGGAGTACGGCAAAAAGCTTGGTGCCAAACTCACCGTATTTGCCTTTGGTTTTCAGATGGAAGGGACGGAAGGTGACGTCGGCGGGGAGTTGGGGGACAACCTTGGGAGTAACGGCTTTGTCGTATTTGTAGCAGAAGGGGCAGTCGTAGCTGAAAACCTTGATGAGGGTGTTCTCGGCGTTGGGGATCGGTTTCTCCAGGAGCTGGTAGTCCTTGCCTTCAGTAAAAGCGAGGCCGGAACCTGCAAAAACGGCGACGAGGGCGATAGCGGTAGTCAGGGCTTGGAGCAGTTTACGTTTCATGATGCGTCTCCTCTCGGTTGGGAAGTCTTCCTTCGGTTGGCTCATTGTCGCTTCGGGAGTAATGCGGTTTGTTGGCCCAATAGAAACCCTTTTCTCTCGGTTTACTTCTACTCAACAAAACTACATTAAGTAAACCGTAAGACTTGAGGTAATGTTATCTAAACCAGAAATTAAAGTCAATGCTATTTTTTTATAAAAGTTTATTTTATTTGTCTGTGGTCAATTTTTGTGCCGGACATGCCAGGGTGCGAGAGCCCCCTTCTATGGATAGGGCCAAAGCGTTGATACCTGGGGCTGGATATATTGCCTGTACAGTTCCGGCTCGTGCTTCTTCAGGCATTTCAGGCAGATGCCGTGGGTTTCTCGCGTCTCCGGCAGAACTCCGGTAAGCAGAACGAAGCCGGCGTCCGTCAGCCGCTTTTTCCAGGTTTTCCAGTGTCGGGCGAGAGGATTTTTCTCGAGAGACTTCCCGCACCAGGCACAGTAGGAATCCATATCTTGACCTCCCGGCTAGGGGTTCGAGGGGTAGGGTTGCAAGGGAACGCCTCTGGCGGTGGCGCCCTGGATCCCTTCGTAAACGTTGATCACAGAGCTGAAGCCTTTGCCGACCAGAAAGCGGCCAACCTTCTCCGACCGGTTTCCGGAGCGACAGAGAAGGGCGAAGGCAGCGTCACGCCCAACCCTCTTTTGGAGTTGGGTCATGAAGGCCTGGACGTCGTAACTACCGTCCTCCCTGAAAAAGGTCAGCAGCTGAGAGCCCGGGACCACGCCGGTTTCCGTCCATTCTTTTTCGGTGCGGATATCAATGATGGGGACGCCCGAATGAATGAATTCCTGAGTCAGGGGGATGTGTCGAACCTTGAAGGCGGTGGCTTGTTCTTTGCTGCCAAGGGAATGGCCGGCTGCCATCAGGCTGACGGCGAAAGCGCCGAGAAGCGCAACAATAAAAGTGGTCTTTTTCATGGCGGAAACCTCCGACGATAAAACACAAAACAGCCACAGACATAAGCAACGGCGATTCGAACAAATAGAAACCGTAGTTTGATTATCAAAACTGCAATACTAAGTCAATGTGTAAAATTTACTTTTTAAAAAAATTCTAGCTTTAATGGCGCCATAGGGAAGCGGAAATGATTTCTGTGTCTAGCCGGCAGGCCCCTGACAACAGGGCGGGAGAGTGCTCGACAGTCCGAGCTTTTGTCGATTTCGAGCGTTCTTTTTCGGCTTTAACTGGGCGGGGCGTGGGAAGGGAAGCTGTCAGTCCAAACACATTTTGTGCCGGGAGAAGAAGGAAATTATTTGACCTACGGTTTATTTTTTGTTACCAATCACTTAGTGAACCATTCGGCTGCTCCCTGAAGAAAAATTCTTCGGGCAGAAACTCCAGCCATGAGGAGGCCGGCGCCACATGACTTCGCCAAGCACCCGTTTTTTCGAGAAAAACAAGAACCGCATCGTGGTGGTCACGTTCACCCTGACCTTCGTCATGTTCTGTTTTTTTACTTTGATGGACCTGAACAAGAGGGGCTCGGACTATCGGTTTTTCGCCAAAAAGATCAATCAGATTATCCATAACACCTATGACAGCGAGACCCAATACACCGACCTGCGCAATATCAATTACATCGGCAGCCTGATCGAGGAACGGCAAGTCGCCGCCCACGTCCTCAACGGAGACGAAAGCGCGATTCAAGGCGCCTTCGCCCATGTCTACGGCGACTTTCGCAAGCGCGCGGTGCCCATCGCCGGAATCGCGGTCTATGACCGGCAAGGAAAACGTCTTTTCAACAGAGAGGATCCGGCCTTTCCCTTCCATAAGGACAGGCACAGATCGATGAGCCTCGACATTGCCCTGGCCAAAGGCATCCCGGCCTGCGGCTTTGAAGCCGATGCGGGCTCCCTCCATTACGACATCGCCATCCCGATCCTCGACAAGACCCGCCCCAAACCCGTCGGCGCCGTGGAAATCGTCATCAATTCCGCCTGGTTTCATTTCCGGCTCGGGTCCATTCTGGAAAAGGTCAGGACCGCCATCGTCGTCGACGGCCGTCTCGTGCATGATGAAGGCACCTTTTCTTCCCTGTTCGAACCCTACCAGTCGCTTCTGACCATCGACAAACGCAAAGCCGACATGGCCTTTTTCGACAAGATCATCGACCGGATCGATCCGTCCCAGGACTTCACCGAACTGAAAGTCGGCGACGAACATTACCTCATCAGCAGCAGCCAGAAGCTTTTCAATACCCGCGACGAAGAGGTCGGCATCCTGCTGGTCGCCTACGACATGACGGACTTCCGCGCCCGGCAATGGGGCTACTTCTATCTCTGGGTGGTGTTCTTCGCCTGCTCGGCCCTGGTCCTGTTTCTCATCACCTATTTCGGGTTCAGGAAATACGACCAGATCATCTCCGCCCAGGGGAAGAAGCTGGCCCATCGTTCGAAACAGTGCGCCCTGGGAGAAATGCTCAGCTATATCGGGCACCAATGGCGCCAACCGCTGAATGCCCTGTCGCTGACGATTCAAAATATCGAACTGCAGAGTTCGTTGGGGAAACTCGACGCGAGCCTGATCAAAAAGCAGGTGGCGGCGGCCGACAGGAACATCCACTATCTGACGACCATCATCGAGGATTGGCGCGCCCTGCTGACGTCGGGAACGACCCGGCAGGCGATCGAACTGGCGGATTCGGTCAGCCGTGCCGTCGGCATCGTCCAGCCGGTCCTGGAACAGAATCGCATCGTCATTGCCAACCGCGTCACCGGGCCGATTCATACGCACGGCTTCGTCAACGACCTGGTGCAACTCACCGTGAATGTCCTGCTGAATGCCAAGGACGCGCTGGTGAAGATCGGAAGAGCACACGTCTGAACTCCAGTCACGAATCACCAGATCGTATG
>CALJLX010000411.1 GCA_937982495.1 uncultured Desulfuromonas sp. | reverse complement strand
GCTGATGCTCGGCGCCCGCTTTTCGATGGTCCTCTTTCTCGAAGGCATGGCCACCCGGGTCGGCGGCCAACTGGAGCGTCGCCGCGAGCAACGCGCCGCCGAGCGGGAACTGCGCGCCCGCCGGCGCAAGGAGAAGCAGGAGCAGCCGACCATCATCGCCCCGCCGGCGCGTCCGGCCCTGGAGATCACGCCGGCGGCGAAAAAGAAGAAACGCAAAGAGGAGTCCCCTCCCCAACAGGAAGCCTTCGAGTTTCTCGAACCTTCGGGGACCTATCACAAACCGCCCCTGTCGCTGCTCGCCCACGAGGGGGATCCGCCCGCCCCCATCGACCGCGACGCGCTCATGGCCAACGCCAAGATCCTCGAGAGCAAACTCAAGGATTTCAACGTCGACGGCGAGGTGGTCGAGGTCAAGCCGGGGCCGGTGGTGACCATGTACGAGTTTTCCCCGGCGCCGGGGGTCAAGGTCAACAAGATCGCCGGTCTCTCCGACGACCTCTCCATGGCCCTGCGCGCCCTCTCGATCCGCATCGTCGCGCCCATTCCAGGACGTGGCGTGGTCGGCATCGAAATCCCCAACAAGGAGCGGGAAACGGTCTATCTCAAGGAGATCTTCGAATCGGAGGAATTCCAGAAGACCGGCGGCAAGCTCCCCATGGCCCTGGGCAAAGACATCTTCGGCCGCACCGTCGTCTCCGATCTGGCGAAGATGCCGCATCTGCTCGTCGCCGGTTCCACCGGCAGCGGCAAGTCGGTTTCCATCAACACCATGATCCTCTCCCTCCTCTACCGGGCCACCCCCGAGGAGGTGCGCATCATCATGGTCGACCCAAAGATGCTGGAGCTCTCCATCTACGAGGGGATTCCCCATCTGCTCTTGCCGGTGGTGACCAACCCGAAAAAGGCCGCCCTCGCCCTGGGCTGGGCGGTGCGGGAAATGGAGCGCCGTTACAAGCTGATGTCCGACAAGGGCGTGCGCAACATCGACGGCTACAACAAGAAAATCGCCAAGGAAGAACGGGACAAGGCCGAGCTCAAGGCGCAGGAGAAGCTCATCGTCGAGCCGGTGGAAGCCGAGGAGGAAGAGCTGCCGCCGGTGGCCATCGCCGAGGGGGAAGTGCTGGAGCACGGCCATCTGCCCTACATTGTCGTCATCGTCGACGAACTCGCCGACCTGATGATGGTCGCCGGACGGGAGATCGAGGAGTCCATCGCCCGCCTGGCGCAGATGGCCCGGGCCGCCGGCATCCACCTGATCCTCGCTACCCAGCGGCCCTCCGTCGACGTCATCACCGGCCTGATCAAGGCCAACTTCCCGACCCGGATCAGCTTCAAGGTTTTCTCCCGCATCGACAGCCGCACCATCCTTGACCAGATGGGAGCGGAAACCCTGCTCGGCATGGGCGACATGCTCTTTCTGCCGCCGGGCACGGGCGCCCTGCAACGGGTACACGGGGCCTTCGTCTCCGAACTGGAAGTGCAGCGGGTGGTCGACTTTCTCAAGAAACAGGGAACGCCGGAATACGACAAGTCGATTCTCGCCGCCCCACCCACGGCGGAAAACGGCGGCGACGGGGAAGAGGACTACGACGAGAAGTGGGACGAGGCCCTGGCCCTGGTCGCGGAAACCCGCCAGGCCTCCATCTCCATGCTGCAACGGCGGCTGCGGCTCGGCTACAACCGGGCGGCGCGCATGATCGAGAAGATGGAGCAGGAAGGGATCGTCGGTCCCTCGGACGGCACCAGCCGCCCCCGCGAAGTCTTTGTCAACAACATCCAGAGGCCTGACTGACTATGCGCGAGCAACGGATCACCTTGAAGTTCATGGATGGGGAAGAACTCACGGCCACCCTCGCCGAAGCCTTCGACCCAGGCAAAAACGAAGTCGAAGTGCTACTGGAGGATACCGACATCCGTCTCGGCTATCCCCTGCCCGACCTGATCGGCATCCTTTTTCACCGCGATCCGTTGAGTGATGAGCTGCCGCCGGCCAAATTCGACGCCATGGATGAAGTGGAAACGGTGGTCGGCGTGCGCTATCAGGTAAACATCCCCCCCCGCCAGGAAATCCCCGGGGGCTTCTTCGCCGTTCCCGTCGATACCGGCAGCCCCTGGGAGCGCATTTTTTTCTGCAACCACGGCATCAAGGACCGTAAAAACCGCAAGTTTCTCGGGGATTTTCTCGAAGCCAGGGGGCTGGTCTCCCCCGAAGAGATGAAGGAAACCCTGGAGGTGCAGCAGAAGCTGCGGACCCGTCGGGTCGGGGAAATTATCGCCGAGCAAAACGACATCCCCCAGGAAACCATCGACAAGACCGTGGCCAACGCCACCGACCGGGGGCGGGCGCTGGCCAAGGCCCGCATCGGCGATATTCTGGTCGCCGCCGGCCTGGTCACCCGGCAGCAGGTCGAGGAGGCCATCGCCACCCAGAAGGACGGCAAGAAAAAACGCATCGGCGAACTTCTCATCGACCGCGGGCTCATCACCGAGGATCAGCTGCTCAATGCCCTGGCGGAAAAATTCCGTCTGCGCCACGTCGATCTGGAACGGATCGTTCCCAGCCAGGCGGCCCTGGCGAGCCTGACCGGGGAGATGGTCACCCGCATGCAGGTGTTGCCCATCGAGAAAAAGAACGACCTGCTGGTGGTGGTTACCTCCTCCCCCACCGACCCGAATCTGATCGACAGCCTGCGCTTCAGCGCCAACTGCCGCATCGAGCTGGGCGTCGCCACCCGCGCCCAGATCGCCAAGGCCATCGAAGAATATTACCCCGCGTCCACGGCGGCCAAGGACGATGTCGGCACTCTCATCGGCGAACTGGCCGAAGAAGTCGTCACCGTCGAGGAAGAAGTGGAGGAGAACAGGCTCTCCGAGGCGGACAGCCAGATCATCCGCCTGGTCAACAACATCCTCATCGACGCCTTTCAGAAAAACGCCTCGGATATCCACTTCGAACCGGGGATCGGCAACGCGCCCTTCCGTATCCGCTACCGCATCGACGGGGTCTGTCGGGTCGCCCACCAGGTTTCCGCGACCTTCAAGCACGCGATCCTCTCCCGCTTGAAGATCATGGCGCGGCTCGACATCGCCGAACGCCGCCGGCCGCAAAGCGGCAAGATCATGATCCGCTCGGGCAACCGCAACCTCGAATTCCGCCTCGAAATCACCCCTTCCGTCGGCGGGCAGGAAGATGCCGTGCTGCGTCTGCTCGCCAACGCCAAGGCGTTGCCCCTGGAAGATCTGCGCTTTTCTGCCGCCAACCTGAAGAACTTCAAGGAATGCCTGTCCAAACCCTACGGTGTGGTCCTCTGTGTCGGCCCCACCGGCTCGGGTAAGACGACGACCCTGCATTCCGCCCTCGGGCACATCAACACCCCGGAGCGCAAGATCTGGACCGCCGAGGACCCGGTGGAAATCACCCAGGCGGGCCTGCGCCAGGTGCAGGTCAACGCCAAGATCGGCTTCACCTTCCAGGCGGCGCTGCGCTCCTTCCTGCGCGCTGACCCGGACGTCATCATGATCGGCGAGATGCGCGACGCGGAAACGGCGAAGACCGCCATCGAGGCCTCTCTCACCGGCCATCTCGTCTTCTCTACCCTGCACACCAACAGCGCCCCGGAAACGGTCGTGCGCCTCATCGAAATGGGCATGGACCCCATCAACTTCGCCGAGGCGATGCTCGGCGTCCTCGCCCAGCGCCTCGCCCGCAAACTCTGCAACGAGTGCAAACAGCCCTACCACCCGGGACGGCAGGAATATGAGGATCTGGTGCAGCACTACGGCAAGGAGTGGTTCGAGCTGCACAACATGCCCCCCTACAGCGAGAACCTCACCCTGATGCGCAAGGTCGGCTGCGACCGCTGCGAAGGCTCGGGCTACTCCGGGCGCCTGGGCATTCACGAACTGCTGATGGGGACGGAAAACCTCAAGCGCGCCGTCAAACGCCAAGCCACCGCCGAGGAACTGCGGCACATCGGTCTGGAAGACGGCATGACCACCCTGAAAATGGACGGACTGGCCAAGGTCTTCATGGGCCTCACCGACCTCGAACAGATTCTGCGCGTCTGCCTCTAACCCCCCCCGAAAACGGGGCTGATCAAAAAGCGACCCCCCATCCGGTCATTTGCCGGATGGGGGGTCGCGATTAAACCGACTATTTAATCCGCCTCATTGGCGGTCGCCAAGAGGCCGAAAGCTACATTTGCGCCAGCCGGCGATGACGGTCGATGGCGGCTTTCTCCTCGCGAATGGCGGCGCGGCAATGAATCAAGACGCCGACATACTCCAGGCTCAGCAGCAGCGCGCCCGCCGCGAAAACCGCCCAGAAATTCACCTCCAGCGCCCCCGCATAGAAATAAAACCCATAAAAACAGGACAGATAGCCGAGCATCGACCAACCCCGATAACGCTCGCCGCCGTCGACGATGCGGGGCATGGCCAGAACCAGCGCCGAAAAGCAGTAGATGACCAGAGCCAGGCTGATCAACGAAACCGGCGGGGAAGGTCCGAGCAGGTCGAACATTTTCGGCGAGATAAGCGCCGTTGACGCCGGTGCGGCAAAAACACCCGTGCTCACCAGTACAAACAGGGTTAAGCCCCAAAGGCCCTGGCGGGAACGGGCCTGCAGTTGGGCGATCCGCTCCCGGCATTGACCTTCGAGGCCCGCTACAAAGCTTTCCGTTGCGTTGAAATCCTGTAAACAGGCTGTCTCTTCCCCATGCATGGTCATCGCTCCTCCGGCTATCGTGCTTGAGTCGAAAATCCCCTAAAATAAAATTCCTCTTATTTTTCAAGTCATTCGCGTTTCTTTTGGCGATTCATTAATGCACGGACAGTGCCAAAGTCAAGTATAGCAAGGTCCGACAGTAGATCGGAAGAGCGTCGTGTAGGGAAAGAGTGTAGATCTCGGTGGT
>CALJLX010000410.1 GCA_937982495.1 uncultured Desulfuromonas sp. | reverse complement strand
TGCGGTTGAGATAGCCCTGTTGCAGCAAAAAGGGCTCGATCACGTCCTCGATGGTGTCTTTCTCCTCGCCGATGGCGGCCGCCAGGGTTTCCAGGCCGACCGGGCCGCCGGCGAACTTGTCGATGATGGTCAGCAGGATCAGCCGGTCCATGTGATCGAAACCGCGACGGTCCACCTCCAGCCGCCCCAGGGCCAGATCCGCCAACTCCCGGGTGATGACGCCGTCGCCCGTGACCTCGGCGAAATCCCGCACCCGGCGCAGCAGACGATTGGCGATGCGCGGCGTCCCCCGGCTGCGCCGGGCGATCTCCCCGGCGCCGTCCGCTTCCGTGGGAATCCCGAGGAGCCCGGCGCTGCGCCGGACGATGGTGGTCAGTTCCTCGTCCGAATAGAATTCCAGCCGGGCGATGACCCCGAAGCGGTCGCGCAGGGGCGAGGAGAGGAGTCCGGCGCGGGTGGTGGCGCCGACCAGGGTGAAGCGCGGCAGGTCGAGTTTGATCGTTCGCGCCGACGGCCCCTGGCCGATGATGATGTCGAGCTGGTAATCCTCCATGGCCGGATAGAGGATCTCCTCGACCACCGGTGAAAGGCGGTGGATTTCGTCGATGAAGAGGACGTCGCCGGCTTCCAGATTGGTGAGAATCGCCGCCAGGTCGCCGGGCTTCTCGATCACCGGCCCCGAGGTGCTCTTGATGTGCACCCCCATCTCGTAGGCGATGATGTTGGCCAGGGTCGTCTTGCCGAGGCCCGGTGGGCCGAAAAAGAGCACATGATCGAGGGCTTCGGCGCGGTTGCGCGCCGCGTCGATGAAGACCTGGAGATTTTCCTTGGCCTTCGACTGGCCGACATACTCCTTGAGGCTGCGGGGGCGCAGGCCGTTTTCAAAGGAGTTGTCGTCGCCGCTCAGTCCGGCGCTGATGATCCGCTCGCTCATGGGCCGCTTTCACATCACTTAAGAAGAATTTTCAAGGCGCCCTTGAGGGCTTCTTCGACCGGGGTGTCGGGCGCCAACTCCAGCGCTTCCAGGGCCTTTCTCGCCTGCGCTTCCTTGTAGCCCAGGTTGATCAGGGCCGACAGGGTGTCGTCCAGGGTGTCCGTCGCCCGCGTCGGCGGGGCGCTCGGGTGGGCGGCGCCGGCCGAAGCGGCGAGCTTGCCGACCTTCTCCCGCAGTTCCAGAATCAAGCGGTCGGCGGTCTTCTTGCCGATGCCGGGGATCGCCGCCAGGCGCTTGTCGTTCCCTTGACTGAGGGCCGCGCGCAGATCGCCGGCGGGGATGTTGGAGAGGATGTTCACCGCCAGCTTCGGCCCCACCCCCGAGACCGAGAGGAGCAGGATGAAGAGCTCCTTCTCCTCGGCGGTGAGAAAGCCGTAGAGATGGATGGCGTCTTCCTTGACATAGGTGAAGATGTGCAATTGCACCTCCCCCGCCTCGGGGAGGGCGTAGAAACTCGACAGGGGAATCTTCACCCGATAGCCGACGCCGCCGACGTCGATAATCAGGTGATCGATGGATTTATAGGCGAGTTTTCCGGTAAGCAGGGCGATCATGGGAACCTGTTGGTAAGGCTGAAGACCGAAGGCTAGCGAGCTTTTCCGGCCAGGGCGGTGGCCAGCCGCTGGTTGAGGCCGTGGCTGTGGGCGTGACAGATGGCCACGGCCAGGGCGTCGGCGGCGTCTTCCTGGGCGATTTCCGGCAGGCCGAGGAGGGTGCGGGTCATGTGCTGCACCTGGGTCTTGTCGGCGCGGCCGTAGCCGACCACCGCGTTTTTTACCTGCAGGGCCGAATATTCGAAGACCGGCAGGGCCGAGTTGACCCCGGCGAGGAGCGCGCTCCCCCGGGCATGGCCGAGCTTGAGGGCGGAAAGGGCATTCTTGGCGACGAAGATCTGCTCCACCGCCACCGCTTCCGGGCGGTATTCGGCGATGACGGCGAGCAGGCCGTCGTAGATCTGTTTCAGGCGCAGCGCCAGTTCGTCATCGGCGCGGGTGAAGATCGCGCCATTGTCGATGTGTCGGAGGCGGCTCCCCTGCTTTTCGATGAGCCCGTAGCCGGTGGCGCGGCTGCCCGGGTCGATTCCGAGAATGCGCATAAATCTAGGCTGAAGGCTGAAGGCCGAAGGCTGAAGAATTTTCCCTTCAGTCTTCCGCCTTCGGCCTTCGGTCTGCTCTCCTCCTAGCCCATCACCTTTTCGATTTCGTCGTCGGAGATGTCGAAGTTGGCGTAGACGTTCTGCACGTCGTCGTTGTCTTCGAGTTTGTCCATCATCTTCAGCATCTGCTCGGCCTGCTTGCCTTCCAACGCCACCATCGTCTGCGGGATCAGGGTAATCTCGGCGTTGTCCCACCGCAAACCGGCGGTGGCCAAAGCCTCGCGCACCTCGATGAAGTTGACGGGATCGGTGATGACCTCGTAGGCATCCCCCTCGTCCTTGACGTCCTCGGCGCCCGCTTCCAGCGCCGCTTCGAAGATGGTGTCGAAATCGTTCTCGGTGGCGAAGGAGATCAGCCCCTTGCGGTCGAAGAGGAAGGAGACCGAGCCGTTGACCCCGAGATTGCCGTTGTGCTTGGTGAAGATGTGGCGCACATCGGCGACGGTGCGGGTGCGGTTGTCGGTCATGAACTCGACGATGACCGCCACGCCTCCCGGGCCATAGCCCTCGAAGGTGCCTTCCTCGTAGTTGACGCCGTCCAGGTCGCCGACGCCCTTTTTGATGGCGCGCTCGATGCTGTCCTTGGGCATGTTTTCGCCCTTGGCCTTGTCGATGGCCGTGCGCAGGCGCGGATTTCCTTCCGGATCGCCGCCGCCGATCTTGGCGGCGACGGTGATTTCCTTGATCAGTTTGGTGAAGACTTTACCCCGCTTGGCGTCCTGGGCGCCCTTGCGGTGTTTGATATTGGCCCATTTGCTATGTCCCGCCATGGTCGTACCCTGCTCCTTGCTTGATGCGATTCGTTACGGATCAAGGCCCCGTAGGGCCGGTTTCTCGATTTATGGTGAAATGGATGCAAAAAGCCGGCGGGGTCGCCGGCTTTCGCGAAAATGTCCGAAACCTAAGGTCGCTCAGTGCTCCCGGGGGTTGGCCTGAAACTGGCGCAACTCCAGGTTGTTGGTCAGGCTCTTGATGCCGTCGATGCCCGCGACCACGTCGAGGACGGTCTTGAGATCCTCGCGGCTGTGCAGGTAGCCGTCCAGGGTGACCCGGCCATCGCTGACCCCAACATGGAAATGATACTGATGCAGGCCGCAGATCGTTCCCTTGGCGAAGAGGGTGGTTTCGATCTTCTTGCGGATGATCAGATCCTGGAGGATTTTCTTGCAGTGTTCCTTCCGTTCGCTCAGATTGCGATCCTTGATGGCGTCACAGATGAGTTTGACGGAGGTTTCCTCGGAGAGGCTCAGGGTGTTGATGATGAGATCGTAGGCGAGGGGATCGTTCCAGTCGCGGTCGAAATAGTATTTGATGAAACCGGCGCGCTGCTGGTCGGACTTGCGCACCAGTACCCGGGCCAGGTCGGGATCGAGCCATTCCCGTTCGGCCCAGCGCTCGACCCGGTCTTCGAAGGGAGCGATGATGCGCACCCGCAGGACGCTGTCGATATCCTTGAGCAGATCCTGGCCGCCGCGCCCGTAGATGATGACGTTCCCCTTGAGGGCGTATTCGAGAATGATCAGCTGAATGCGGTGGAAATTGGCCTCGGTCTGCGCATCCACCGTCTGCACGAAAGCCGGCGGCTTCTCGTCGGCATTTTCCAGCGCCTCGAGGGAAAGCCCGTAGTCGGCGGCGACCTTGCGGATGGCGTCGCCGTCGATCAGGGTATAACCGAGTTTATCCGCGGCCTTGTGGGCGATGGGGATGCCCGAGCTGCCCATTTCGCGAGAGATTGTGATGATCGCCATTGCTGCTCCTTACTCTGCCGGGGTGTCCGCAAAATCGGCTTGCCATCATAGCAATTTGAAAAAGGGATGAAAAGCCATAAGTTGCCGCCGGGGTTTTTTCCCCGGCGGCAATTCCGCGCCGGTGGATTAAAGGCCCGGTTTGTGCTCGAAATGGTGGCGCGCCTCGATGAAGCGCACGGTGCGGCTTTTCGAACGCATGACGATGGAATGAGTAGAAGCGCCGCCGGGGAAATAGCGCACCCCCTTGAGCAGATCGCCGCTGGTGATGCCGGTGGCGGCAAAGAAGACATCGCCCTTGGCCATGTCGTCGATGCCGTAGACCCGGTCGAAATCGTCGATGCCCATGCCCTGGGCGCGGTTGCGCTCTTCCTTGCTCATGAAAACCAGACGCCCCTGCATGTCGCCGCCCAGGCACTTGAGCGCCGCCGCCGCCAGCACCCCTTCCGGAGCGCCGCCGATGCCCATGAGCAGGTCGACGCCGCTCTCCTCCACCGCCGCCGCGATGGCCGGGGCGACGTCGCCGTCGCTGATGAGGTGGATGCGGGCGCCGGCCTTGCGGATTTCGGTGACCATACGCTCGTGCCGGGGGCGGTCGAGGATGACCACGGTCAACTCCTCCACCCGGCGGCCCTTGGCCTCGGCGACCCGGCGCAGATTGACCGCCGGGGTTTCGTTGATGTCGATGGCGCCTTTGCCCAAGGGGCCGACGACGAGTTTTTCCATGTACATGTCCGGGGCATGGAGAAAACCGCCGCGCGGGGCGAGGGCGAGGGTGGCGATGGAGCCGTTCATCCCCTTGGCGCAGATGCTCGTCCCTTCCAGGGGGTCGACGGCGATGTCCACCTCCGGCCCGGCGCCGGTGCCGAGCTGTTCGCCGATGTAGAGCATCGGCGCTTCGTCCATTTCCCCCTCGCCGATGACCACCGTGCCGTTGATCTCCATCGAGCCGAGAACCCGACGCATGGCCTCGGTGGCGGCGTCGTCCGCCGCGACCTTGTCCCCCTTGCCGACCC
>CALJLX010000409.1 GCA_937982495.1 uncultured Desulfuromonas sp. | reverse complement strand
ACTTCGAAGGCTTTGTCGACGGTGTCGCCTTCGCCGGGGGCAAGGCCGAGGGGCACCGGCTGGAGCTCGGCTCCGGTTCCTTCATCCCTGGTTTTGAAGAGCAGCTCGAAGGTATGCGCCGCGGGGAAGGGCGGGAAATCGCCGTAACCTTTCCGGAAGAATACGGGAACAAGGATCTGGCCGGAAAGGCGGCGACCTTCAAGGTCAAACTGCACGAAATCCAGGAAAAGGTCATGCCGGAACTGGACGATGAATTCGCCAAGGGCTTCGGTCTTGAGTCTCTTCAGGAATTGCGCGACAAGCTTGAAGAAAACCAGAGACTGCAAGAGCAGAACCGGATCGACGGCGATCTGCGCGAGCGGTTGATCGCGGCCCTGATTGAGCGCAATCCCATGGATGTGCCCGACTCGATGGTCGCCGCGCAGCTCGACTACATGCTGGGGAATATCCGCAATCGTCTCAAGAACCAGGGGCTCAGCCTGGAAATGATGGGGATGAACGAGGAGTCCTTCAAGCAGATGTATCGCGACAACGCGGTCGACCAGGTCAAGGGCAGCCTGATTCTCGAAGGCGTGGCCCGGCAGGAAAAGATCGCCGCCGAGCCCGGCGAGGTCGACGGCAAACTGGAGGAGATCGCCAAGATGTCCGGCGCCCCCCTCGATTCCGTCAAGAAGTATTACGCTGGCGATGAAGCCCGTCGCGGCCTCATGGCGCAGATCGTCGAGGAGAAGGTCTTGCGTTTTCTCATCGACCAGTCGGTCGTGGAGGAGGTTTCCAAGGAGGAACTGGCCGCCCAGTCCGGCCAGGGCGAGGAGTGATGCCATGAGCCTGATCCCCATGGTGGTTGAGCAGACGGGCCGGGGCGAACGCGCCTACGACATCTATTCCCGGCTGCTGAAGGATCGCATCATTTTTCTGGGTGGGGCCATTGAGGACCACATGGCCAATCTGATTATCGCCCAGTTGCTTTTTCTCGAATCGGAAGACCCGGACAAGGATATTCACCTCTATATCAACTCTCCCGGCGGCGTGGTGACGGCGGGGATGGCGATTTACGATACCATGCAGTATCTCAAGGCCCCGGTTTCGACCATCTGCGTCGGTCAGGCGGCGAGCATGGGCGCGGTTTTGCTCTGTGCCGGCGCTCGGGGGAAGCGTTTCGCCTTGCCCCACGCCCGGGTCATGATCCATCAACCCCTTGGTGGTTTTCAGGGGCAGGCCACGGACATCAAAATCCACGCCGAGGAAATTCTCAAAATCCGCGATACCTTGAACGGCGTTCTCGCCCACCATACCGGCCAGCCGCTGGAGCGGATTTCAATCGATACCGAGCGGGATTTTTTCATGGGTAGCGAAGCCGCGAGAAAATATGGTATTATCGATGATATTGTAAAGCGAAAGACCTGACTTTTAGCGCGGAGGAATTGAGTGAGCCGAGACGACACCCAAACCGGACAATTGACCTGTTCTTTTTGCGGCAAGGCGCAGGAAGAGGTGAAGAAGTTGATTGCCGGCCCGGCGGTCTACAT
>CALJLX010000408.1 GCA_937982495.1 uncultured Desulfuromonas sp. | reverse complement strand
CGCGCTGCGGCGCATCGAGGAAGAAGAAATCCTCAAGCTCAACATCGAACGCCAGATCATCGCCACCGGCGGCAGCGCCGTCTACAGCGAGAAGGCCATGGCCCATCTGCGCCGGATTTCCCTGATCGTCTTCATCGACGTCGCCTTCGAGGAAATCCTGCGCCGGATCAAAAACTTCGCCAGCCGGGGGATCGCCAAGGCGCCGGATCAAACCTTCCACGAGCTCTATCTCGAACGCCAGGCCCTGTACCGGCGCCACGCCGACCTGCGCGTCGACGGCAACCGCCTTTCCCAGGAAGAACTGGCCGCGCACATCGCCGATCTCTACCGGCACGGGGCCTGAGCGCCCATGGCCAACGCCGTCATCCACCTCGACATGGACGCCTTCTACGCCTCGGTGGAGCAGCACGACCGGCCCGAGTTGCGCGGCAAGCCGGTGATCGTCGGCGGCAGTCGCGAGCGCGGCGTGGTCGCGGCCTGCTCCTACGAAGCCCGCTCCTTCGGGGTGCGCAGCGCCCTGCCCATGAGCCGCGCCCTGCGCCTCTGCCCCGAGGCGACGGTGCTGCCGGTGCGCATGGCCCGCTACCAGGAGGTGTCGCGGCAGGTCTTCGCCATCTTCGCCCGCTACACCGACCGCATCGAACCGCTCTCGGTGGATGAGGCTTTTCTCGACGTGGCCGGCTGCGAACGGCTGTTCGGCACCGCCCGGGAGATCGCCCAGCGGATTCGCCGGGAGGTGCGGGAGGAGCTGGGCTTGGCGATCAGCGCCGGGGTCGCGCCCAACAAGTTTCTCGCCAAGCTCGCCTCGGAAAGCGCCAAGCCCGACGGCCTGCTGGAGATCGCGCCGGAGCGGGTGGATGCTTTTCTGCTGCCGCTGCCGGTGGAACGACTCTGGGGGGTGGGGGGTAAAGCGGCGCAACAGCTGCACCGCCAGGGCTGCCGGACGGTGGCCGAGCTGCGGCGGCTCTCCGTCGCGCAACTGACCCGCCTGTTCGGCGTCTGGGGGGAACGGCTCTATCATCTGGCGCGGGGGATAGACGAACGGCCGGTGGAAGTCGACGCCCCGGCCAAATCCTACGGCGCCGAGGAAACCTTCGCCGTCGACCTGACCCGCCTTGAGGATCTGCATCGGGAACTCCTCGCCCAGGCCGAAAAAGTCGCGGCCCGCCTGCGTCGTCACGGCCAGAACGGGCGGGTGCTGACCCTCAAGGTCCGCTACGCCGACTTCGAAACCCTCACCCGCCGCCTCACCCTGCCCGAACCCACCGCCCACGGCAAAACCCTCTACCGCGCCGCCCTCGATCTGCTGCAACGTACTGAAGCGGGAGAACGGCCGGTGCGCCTCCTCGGCCTCAGCGTCGCCGGCCTCGAAGACGCCGCCGCCCGCCAACCCACTCTCTTCCCCGACCCCGACGCACAACGGCAAACCGCCCTCGACACCGCCCTCGACCGCCTCAACCGTCGCTTCGGCCAGGGGCAGGTACGGCGGGGGGATTTGCTGGAGGGGGAGGAATGATCCACCAGAAATGGCGGCAGCACTCATGAAGAAGACCGATAATGATAAATTCGAAGAAGAAATCCTGCGCGATTACGAAAAGGGTGAGTTCGTTTCGA
>CALJLX010000407.1 GCA_937982495.1 uncultured Desulfuromonas sp. | reverse complement strand
TGGGGATGGCGGCGATGATCACCTACGGTTCCTATCTGAGCAAGCAGGAGGATCTGCTCGGGGCGAGCCTGCGCGTGGTCGTGCTCGACACGGTCATCGCCCTGATGGCCGGCATCGCCATCTTCTCGGTGGTCTTCTCCGTCGGCATGCAGCCGGGCGCCGGGCCGGGGCTGGTCTTCAAGACCATCCCGGTGGTCTTCTCCCAACTCCCCGGCGGCCACCTCCTCGCCATCGTCTTTTTCCTGCTCCTCGCCTTCGCCGCCCTGACCAGCAACATCTCCCTGCTCGAAGCCTCGGTCGCCTACCTCATCGACGAGCGCGGCTGGAGCCGCCCCCGCGCCACCTGGTTTCTGGCGGGGCTGGCCTTCGTCGTCGGCATCCCCACGGCGCTTTCCTACAACACCCTGGCTGAATGGAAGGTGATCGGCGACCGCGTCTTCTTCGACTCGGTCGACATGCTCGTCTCCAACTACTTCCTCCCCCTGAGCGGTCTGCTCATCGCCATCTATGTCGGCTGGTTCTGGAGCGGCACGGAAGAGAAGCAGGAACTCATCGCCGGGGGCGCCGGCTGGGTCTATCCGACCTGGCATTTTCTCATCCGCTACGTCTCCCCCCTGGCGGTAGCCGTCGTTCTCTTCTTCAAGATGAAAGAAACCGGCCTCTTCGCCTGGTTCGCGGCCCTGTTGCAATGACCCTCGCCACCCTCCTTTTCGATCTCGACGGCACCCTGGTCGACTCGCTGCGCGACCTCGCCGCCGCCCTCAATCGGCTGCGGGGGGAACTCGGCCTCGCGCCGCTCCCCCTCGACCGGGCCCGCGCCTGCGTCGGCGATGGCGCCACCCTGCTGGTGCAACGGGGCCTGGCGGAAATCCCCTATGAGGATGACCTGCTCAAGCGTTTTCTCCGCCTCTACGGCGAACATCTGTTGGATGAAACCCGCGTCTACCCCGGCATCCGCGAATTTCTCGACGGGCAGGAGCGTCGCAAGCTGGCCATCGTCACCAACAAGCCCGCCGCCTTCACCCGACCCCTGCTCGACGGCCTCGGCCTGACCCGCTATTTTCCGGTGGCGATCGGCGGCGACAGCTGCGCCGAGAAAAAACCCCATCCCGCGCCGGTGCGCGAGGCG
>CALJLX010000406.1 GCA_937982495.1 uncultured Desulfuromonas sp. | reverse complement strand
GCGGGCGGGATTGCCCTTGACTTGCCCGGGTGCGGGGTATAATGTAGCCCGCTTGTGAAGTCGGGATGAAAGGTGTGAATATTATGGAAGATCTGAACGATATTTTGTTGCAACGACGGGCCAAGCTGGATGAACTGCGGGATGCGGGGGTCAATCCCTACGCCAACGATTTTCCCGTGGCGCACACCTCGCAAGAGGTGGCCGCCGCCCACGAAGAGGATGATGCCGCCGCCCTGGAAGGCTGCGATAAGCGCTACGTCGTCGCCGGCCGGATCATGGCCCGGCGCGATTTCGGCAAGGCCGCCTTTATCCAGATCCAGGACCGCAAGGGACGCCTGCAGGTCTACGTCGGTCGGGACAATATCGGCGAAGAGGCCTTCGCGCTCTTTCGCAAGCTCGACCTCGGCGACATCGTCGGCGTCTCCGGTGTCCCCTTCCGGACCAAGACCGGCGAGCTCTCCCTGCGCGCCGACGACCTGCGTCTGCTGACCAAGTCGCTGCAGGTCTTGCCGGAGAAGTGGCACGGTCTCACCGACGTGGAGACCCGCTATCGTCAGCGCTATCTCGACATGATCGTCAATCCCGGCGTGCGCGAGGTCTTTCTCAAGCGCAGCCGGATCATTTCGCTGATCCGCAGTTTCATGGTCGACCACGAATTTCTCGAAGTCGAGACCCCGATGATGCAGCCCATCGCCGGCGGCGCCACCGCCAAGCCCTTTGTCACCCATCACAACACCCTGAAGATGGACCTTTTCCTGCGCATCGCGCCGGAACTTTATCTCAAGCGGTTGGTGGTCGGCGGTTTCGAGCGGGTCTTCGAGATCAACCGCAATTTCCGCAACGAGGGGATTTCCATCCAGCACAACCCCGAATTCACCATGATGGAATTCTACCGGGCCTACGCCACCTACCACGACCTGATGGACTTCACCGAGGAGCTCATCTGTCACGTCGCCCGGCAGGTCTGCGGCAGCCTGGTCATCCCCTACGGCGGCAAGAGCGTCGACCTGACGCCGCCCTGGGACCGGCTCACGGTCAAGGAAGCGATCGTCAAGTACGGCCAGGTCGATCCGGCGGTGCTGGAAGACCGCGACCGCGCCTACGCCTACGCCCAGTCCCTCGGCTTGGAACTGGACAAGAACATCGGCTACGGCAAGCTGCTCACCGAACTCTTCGACGCGGTGGCCGAGCCCAAGCTCTGGCAGCCGACCTTCATCACCGAGTACCCCACGGAAGTCTCGCCCCTGTCGCGGAAGAACGACGGCAATCCCGAGGTGGTCGATCGCTTCGAACTCTTCATCGTCGGCCGCGAGCTGGCCAACGCCTTCTCCGAGTTGAACGATCCCCTCGACCAGAAGGAGCGCTTCCTCAAGCAGCTGGCCGAGAAGGAAGCCGGCGACGAGGAAGCCCACGCCATGGACGAGGACTACATCCGTGCCCTCGAATACGGCATGCCGCCCACGGCCGGGGAGGGAATCGGCATCGACCGGCTGGTCATGCTGCTCACCGATTCGGCTTCGATCCGCGACGTGATCCTCTTCCCTCAGCTGCGTCCGGAAAGCAAGTAATTCAGTGAGGGGTGAGGCGTGAGGGGAAGGGGATGAGCCTTTTTCTTTTCGCCTCACCCCTAACTCCTCACTCCTCACGGAAATCTTCATGGGTTACGAGTGGTTCGTCAGCCTGCGCTACCTGCGGGCCAAGCGCAAGCAGACTTTTATTTCGGTCATCTCTTTCATCTCCATCGCCGGCGTGACCCTCGGGGTGGCGGCGCTGATCGTCGTTCTCGCGGTCATGACCGGCTTTCACGACGGCGTCCGCCAGCAGATCCTCGGCAATATTCCCCATATTCTGGTGCAGAAGCACGGCGAAGAAATCTCCGGCCATTCGCAACTGATCGAGCAGGCGCTGGCCGCCTCGCCGCAGATCAAGGAAGCCCGTCCCTACGTTTCGAAGGAAGCGATGCTTTTGTCGCGCAACAACGTGGCGGCGGTGAGCGTCAAGGGGGTGGAGCAGGGCAATAAGGTCTTCGACCAGCCTTTTCTCACCGTCGATGCCCGGGATGTGCAGGAGCTGGTTTTCAGCGAGGGGGAAGGTCTCCCCGGGCTGGTCATCGGCATCGATACGGCGGCCACCCTCGCCGTGGCGGTAGGGGATGTGATCAACGTCATTCCGCCCATGTTCACCATCACCCCCTTCGGCATGATCCCCAAGATGAAACCCTTCCGGGTGGTGGCCATCACCAGCCGGCGCGGCGGGTTCCTCGATACCTATTACGCCTACATGGCCCTGCCCCAGGCGCAGCTCCTGATCGACGCCGGGGAGCGAGTGTCCGGGATCGAGATCGAGGTCGATTCCTTCGACCATGCCACGGCGGTGGCTCAGGAATTGCGCGGCGTCTTCGCCTATCCCCACGTGGTGCGCTCCTGGGAGGATCTCTTTGGTTCCTTCCTCTCGGCCCTCAAGCTGGAGAAGCTCGGCCTGTTCATCGTGCTCGGCATCATCGTGCTTGTCGCCGCCTTCAACATCGCCACTACCCTGATCATGGTGGTCATGGAAAAGCATAAGGATATCGCCATTCTGCGTTCGGTGGGGGCGACCTCGAGGAGCATCATGGCGATCTTCGTGCTCGAAGGCTGCATTATCGGTACTCTCGGCACCTCCCTGGGGACCGCACTCGGTCTGCTGCTGGCGAAGAACGCCGACCCGATCATCAAGTGGATCGAGGGAACCTTCGGTCTGCGCATTTTCGATCAGGCGGTTTACGGCATGGACCACTTCCCTTCGGTGGTCAATTCCCAGGATGTGATCGCGGTCGTCATCGTCGCCATGAGCATCTCCCTGTTGGCGACCATTTACCCGGCCTGGCGGGCGGCACGCATGGATCCCGCCGAGGCGTTGCGTTACGAGTGAGAAAAAACTGACGTGATAGAAGCGCAAGGACTAAACAAGAGTTTCGGCACCACGGATGGGCGCGTGGAGGTGTTGCGCGGGATCGATCTGCGCATCGAACGGGGGGAACGGGTCGGCGTGGTCGGCACCTCGGGAGCCGGCAAGACCACCCTCATGCATATCCTCGGTGCTCTCGACCGGCCGACCTCGGGGACGGTACGGTTCGACGGGGAGGATATCTTCGCCCTCAAGGGGGCGCCCCTCGACGGTTTCCGCAACCGTACCGTCGGCTTCGTCTTCCAGTTTCATCAACTTCTTCCCGAGTTCTCCGCCCTGGAAAACGTCATGATGCCGGCGCTGGTGGCGCGCAAGAGCTTCCGCGAGGCCATCCCCATGGCGACGAAACTGCTCGGGGAGGTCGGTCTCGGTCACCGGCTCAAGCACAAGCCGGGACAGCTTTCCGGTGGCGAACAGCAGCGCGTGGCCATCGCCCGCGCCCTGGTCATGTCCCCTCGGGTGCTGTTGGCCGACGAACCGACGGGTAACCTGGACAGCGGCACTTCCGGCGAGATCTTTCGCCTGCTCGACGAGATCCACCAGTCCCGGGAATTGACCATGGTGGTGGTGACCCACAGCGAAACCCTGGCCGGTCGCCTCGACCGGGTGCTGCACATGGTCGACGGGCGCCTGGCCTCTTGAGTCCCCGACGACGGCGCTTGAGAGCTTTCCGGTTTTTGATTTGCACGGCGCCGTGGATTAACTTATAATATCGCGATTTTTACGTTGATACGCTTCTTCTGGAGACCTATGGAATGCTGTTACGACTGCTGACAATCCTGCTGCTGTTGCCGGCCCTTGCCTGGTCCGCCGCGACGACCATCGGCGAGGTTCGCATCGAGGGGGCCGTTCGGGTCGAACAGTCGGCAATCCGAGCCCTGCTTTCGGCCAAGGCCGGCGAGGCCTATGAACCGGAGAAGGTCGACCGGGACTTGCGGGCCATTTTCGGCATGGGCCGTTTCAAGGATGTCGGCGCCGAAATCGAAGAGCAAGAGGGTGCGGTTCTGCTCGTTTACCGGGTGGTGGAACGCCCGCTGGTGCGCAAGGTGGAATTCGCCGGCAATGACGAGTTTTCGGTGGACAAGCTGCGCGGACTGGTGGTGGTGAAAACCCCGGACATCTACGATCCGGCCTTGGTCGACAAAAGCGTCGACGCTTTGCGCGGAGCCTATCGCGAGGAAGGCTACCATGCCGCAGAAATCACTCCCCGAGTCGAGATCGACGACCGCAACGAGGCGACCGTCACCTTTGACGTCAAGGAAGGGGATAAGGTTCTGGTCGATGTCATCCGTTTCGAAGGCAATACCGTTTTTACCGACAAAGAGTTGCGCAAGGCCATGGAAACCCGGGAACGCTGGTTTCTCTCCTGGATGACCGGGCGCGGCAAGTTCAACGAGGATGTGCTCAAGGACGACCTGGAGCGGGTCGCCGACCTCTATTACAATGTCGGCCATGTGCGGGTCAAGGTACGGCAGCGCCATGTCAAGCTGACGGACGACAACAAGCACATGGATATCCTCATCGAGGTCGAGGAGGGTCCCCAGTTCAAGGTCGGCAAACTCGACGTCACCGGCGATCTGCTCAAGGACAAGGCGGATATCCTCAACCTGTCCCTGCTCAAGGAGGAGGAGGTTTTCAGCCGTAAGCTGCTGCGTGAGAGCGTAACGGCCATCAGCGACCTCTACGCCGACCAGGGCTATGCCTACGTCAACGTGACCCCGGTGACCAAAGTCGACGGCGAGCGCCTGTCCATCGATATCGCCTACGATGTCGAGCAGGGTTCCCAGGTCACCATCGACCGCATCAACATCGCCGGCAACACCAAGACCCGCGACAAGGTCATCCGCCGCGAGCTGAAAGTCACCGAAGGCGAGCTGTACAGCGCCTCCAAGCTCAAGGACAGTCGGCGCCGGGTGAACAATCTCGGTTTCTTCGAGGAGGTCAACGTCACCAACAAGAAGGGGACGGACGATTCCCACATGGAGGTGAATGTCGACGTCAAGGAGCGCCCGACCGGAACCTTCAGTCTCGGCGCCGGCTATTCCTCGGTGGACGGCGTCATCGGCCAGGGCTCCATCTCCCAGGACAACTTTCTGGGCAAATCCTGGAAGCTCAACCTGGCCGGTTCCTTCGGCGGCAAGAGCACGACCTATCAGGTCGGGTTGCTTGATCCCTACTTTCTCGACATGAACCTGGCCCTGGGTTTCGATCTTTATCGGACCAATCGCGAATGGAACGACTTTACCCGCGATGCCACCGGCGGCGCGGTCAAGGTCGGCTTCCCGGTGGGCGAAGACAATCGCGCCTTCTTCACTTACCGTCTTGAGCAGAAGGAAATCACCGACGTCGACGAAACGGCGACCCAGACCCTCAAGGATGAGGAAGCCAAAGGCAAGGTTCTGGTCTCCTCGTTGCTCTCTTCCTTCACCCGCAACACCACCGACTACCACATGGACCCGACGACCGGCTATGTGGCGGAAGGTTCCGTGGAATTCGCCGGTCTGGGTGGCGACGAGAAGTTCGTGAAGTACATCGCCGATTACCGCCATTTCTGGCCGCTGTTCTGGAGCACGGTCTTTTCCATGCACGGGCAGGTCGGCTACATTTCCCAACTCGGCGGCGAAGAGATCCCCGTCGACGAACGCTTTTACCTCGGCGGCCTCAATTCCCTGCGCGGTTTCAAGAGTCGCGAGGTCGGTCCTTACGATGTCGCCAACGACGAGTTTACCGGGGGCGACAAGGCTGCTTTTTTCAACATCGAATATCTTTTTCCGATTCTCAAGGATGCGGGGCTCAAGGGGGTGGTGTTCTTCGATGGCGGCAACGCCTGGGGTGAGGATGAGGAATATTTTTCCGAAATGCGTTACAGTGTCGGCGCGGGGCTGCGCTGGATGAGTCCGATGGGACCGCTGCGCCTGGAGTGGGGGTATAACCTCGACCCCATGGACTACGAAGATACCTCGGAATTCGAGTTTTC
>CALJLX010000405.1 GCA_937982495.1 uncultured Desulfuromonas sp. | reverse complement strand
GAAACCCAGATCTTCGTTGGGGTCATGGGTTTGATTAGAGGCAACTTGCGCACCGGGAGGCACCAGGCCTGTCGTGTCAAGTCGGAGCTTAATCTTACCTATGCCGAGGCGGTCACCTATAAAAATCAATGGTTTACGGTGTGTGCCGTAGCCCCTTTTTGCGTCTGTTGACTCCGGAGACCAAAGGTCATGCGGTTGCTCTTAATTCTATCGTCGCATCCGTTTCCTCGGAGGCCGAATTGGGGTAAACTTCCCGTGCTTTTGTGAGCTCAGCCGCGATTGATACGAAACGGGGCCTAAGCCTTATTTATGCACTCATCTCCCCATGGGGTCATCCTATGAGAATTCTCTTCGTTCTTACCTCCCATGACCGCCTCGGCGATAGCGGTGAGAAGACCGGATTTCGGCCTCATCCGATTCGGCGGCCCGGGAGATGCTGAAACTTTTCGCGTTTTGAATGAAAGGAAGATGGAGATGTTCGCTTGGTTGAACAAGCTGTTTCGCCGAGAAAAGCGCGCCGAGCTTCCCGACAGCCTTGTCGATCTGCGCGGCTCCGATCCCTGCTGGTGCGGCAGCGGCCGAGAATACGCCCGTTGCCACCGGCCGGACGACCGTCGACGAATGCGCGAACTCGGCATCAGCCCGGCGGCGTATCGGGGCAATCCCTTTGTCTGAAAGCCTCGCGGCAAGGATGAGGTCTCATCCTGCAAGTGAGTTTTTGAGATTTCGACAGCCCTGAAAAATCGCCGCCCGATTTGGTCCGGATGGCGGTCATTGCCGATTTGTTTCAAGTTTGCGGGAGGTGCACATTATGCGTTGGCGGGATGGTCGCAGAAGCGGCAACGTGGAGGACCGGCGCGGCATGCGCGCGGCGGGGAGTAAGAAGGTCGGGGGCGGTATCGGCGTGATTATCCTGGCGCTGATCGCCATGTACTTCGGTGTCGATCCGGCCATCGTTCTCGATCAGGGGGCGCCCGGCATGTCGGGCGGGGATTCGGCGGTGGTTTCTCCCCGTTCCCCGGAAGAGGACGTGCTGGCCGAATTCGTTTCGGTGGTGCTCGCCGACACCGAAGATGTCTGGAACGATCTCTTTCGGCGGATGGGGCGGGAGTATCAAGAGCCGCGCCTGGTGTTGTTCACTGATGCGGTGGAGTCGGCCTGCGGTTACGCTCAGGCGGCGGTCGGGCCCTTTTACTGTCCCTCGGACCAGAGCGTCTACATCGACCTCGGCTTCTATCGCGATCTCAAGTTGCGCCATCAGGCGCCGGGGGATTTCGCCCAGGCCTACGTCATCGCCCATGAGGTCGGGCATCATGTGCAGAAGCTTCTGGGGATCCTCGACAAAGTCAACAACCTGCGGCGGCGGGTCAGCGAGGTGGAAGCCAACCAGTTGCTGGTGCGGATGGAGCTGCAGGCGGACTGCATGGCCGGGCTCTGGGCCAACCATGCCCACCGTGAGCGCCAGGTTCTCGAAGAGGGGGATATCGAAGAGGCGCTGAACGCCGCCAGCGCCATCGGCGACGACCGACTGCAGCGTCAGTCCCGTGGCTATGTCTCTCCCGACTCCTTCACCCACGGCACCTCGGCCCAGCGCGTCGAATGGTTCACCCGGGGCGCCCGCACCGGTGAACTGAATCAATGCGACACCTTTGCCGCCGGACGGCTCTGAGGATTTTATGACCGTGAAAAAAACGAACGGCGGACTGGTCTATTCCAGCGAG
>CALJLX010000404.1 GCA_937982495.1 uncultured Desulfuromonas sp. | reverse complement strand
TTCAACCGGATTCAGTCCGGCAGTCGCGGCCGCTGGTCGGGGCTGGTTCTCGGCCTGACCTTGGGGCTGGTCTGGATTCCCTGTGTCGGCCCGATGCTTTCCGGCGTCTTGACACTGGTGGCGACCCAGGGTCAAATAGTGACGGGGCTGGTGTTGCTCGGCTTCTATTCCCTGGGCTTCGCCATTCCCATGCTGCTGGCCGGCTACGCCTCGCAGACCGTGCGCCAGAAGATTCGCCTGGTCAACGCCTATCCCCTGGCGGTGCGCATCGTCAGCGGTCTGGTGCTGGTGGCCTTCGGTATCGCCATCCTCAATTCCGGCATGCTGGTGATCGGCATGTCTTCCTGATTCAACCCGCAGACCGGCACAAGGGGGTATTATGGGGCGCATCCGACTTCTCCGGCTGTTGTTAACGGCCGTTTTCGTGTCTTTGCTGGGAATTTCGCTTCCTGCAACGGGGGCGACCCTCGACCCCCGACTCCAGTCCCTGATCGCCTCCCCCGCGCCGGATGGCGAGATTCCCGTCATCGTCACCTTCCGGGGCGGGGTCGAACCCATGGCCCTGCGCGACGAAGCGGGACAGCGGCAGCCGCGACTGGCGAGCCTGCTCAAGGAGCGGGCCGCCTCTTCGCAAAAGGCGGCCCGGGATTTCCTGCACTCGCGAAATATCCGCGACATCAAGGATCTCAACATCATCAACGGCCTGGCCTTCACGGCCGGTGTCGACACCCTGCGCGAGTTGTCCGCCCGGGCCGACGTCGTCGCCATGAGCTACGACGAGGTGATCTATCCCCCGGAAATCGTCCCCGCCCTTACCGCCGGTTCAGCCGAATCGAATATCTCCCTGATCAAGGCTCCCGAACTCTGGAGCTTGGGCTACGCCGGCCAGGGGATTGTTGTCGCCACCATGGATACCGGCGTCGATGCCACCCATCCCGACCTCGCCTCCCGCTGGAGGGGAGGAAACAACAGCTGGTTCGATCCCAACGGCGAGCATTCGACCCCTGCCGATGTGGACGGCCACGGCACCAGTACGATGGGGGTGATTCTCGGCGGCAACGCCGACGGTTCCTATATCGGGGTGGCGCCGGA
>CALJLX010000403.1 GCA_937982495.1 uncultured Desulfuromonas sp. | reverse complement strand
TTCAGGGAGAAGCGGCTGTGTACGTCGCGGCGATGGAGGTTGGCGAGGATGGTTTTGTCGAAGAGGACACGCCCCGGCTGAAAGATCAGCACGTCGGTGCTGCTGCCGGGGCGGTACAGGCTTTTCGGCTGCCCCCGGCGCAGGAAAAGGCCGGGACGCATCGGTTTCGGGTCGTCGTAGGCTCGTTCGCTGTAACACTGCGCGACCTCGCCGATCATCAGGGCCACCACTTCGATCATGGCCACCAGCCCGATCCCGCCGCCGCCGGGGACGTTGGTGTCGATGATGGTGACAACCCGCTTGTTCTTCGAGTAGGGGGTGGCCAGGGCGACGACGGCGCTCGGATTGCAGGCGTTGTAGGCGCCGTCGATTTCGTAGAAATCGACCACTTCGCCGGAAACGGGGACGTGGTTGTAATGGTATTTGTCCGGGGTCAGGCGAAAGACGGCGAAATCCCCCCCGGCGAAGGCCTCGCGCCAGGCCGGCTGGTCCGCTCCGAGCAGTTCCTCGAAAGAGAAGAATTTCTCCTTGATGAAGAGGGCCGAGGCGGCGGCGAAGGAACCGACCAGCACCCGGGCGTCGGCGGGACAAACCACGGCGGCGTCATCCCTGGGCAGGGGGCGGCGATCCCAGTAGCGGATTTGCCGCTCGAAAATTTTGCGCGGGGTGTCGTAACGGCTGGGGGGATCCAGGCATTCGGAAAAGTCGATGCCGGCCTCGCCGAGAAAACGGCGGTTTCCCAGCAGCCGCGTCCCCAGGGGGAGGTCGTAGTTGAGCCGGGCCAGGAAGCGACAAGCGCGGGCGCCGGTCAGGGCGCGAAAGAGCAGGGGGGCGTTTTCCCGCACCGGGTGGTAGAGCAGACGTACCAGGCGGTCGGCGAAGAGCGGCTCGGTATGGACCAGTCCGCTATCCCGCTCGATGTACTGATGAATGTTCGGCATGGTTCTCCAGGGGGTGCTCGGCGCCCATGGACGCCTGGCGGGAAAAATTCAGAAGCATCAGGTTGAGCAGCCGCGCCACCGTTTCCGGCGTTTCCGTGCCGGCCGCCACTTCCCGGCGGGCATCGGCGAAGAAGCGGGAAGGGTCTCCGGGCATGCCTCCCGGGAAACCGTCGGACCAGGGAGTGTTTTTCGTCGGTCGTTCCAGATCCTCGCGCAGGAAGGAGAGGGCTTCGTGCAGATGACGGCGGCGCAGTTCCTCGCGGTAATAGCCTTCGGCGGCGCGGTTGAAGTCCTCGGCCTTGACCTTGAGGGGATGTTTGGCGCCGAGGCGGTCGAGGATGCCCCGGGTCAGGCGGCCGGCGGTGGACTCTTCCTCTGGTCGGTCCAGGCGGCGGCGGAGCTCGGACAGCAGGCCGCTCAGTCCCGAGGCTTCGATGAGTTCGGCGCCGTCCTCGACGAGG
>CALJLX010000402.1 GCA_937982495.1 uncultured Desulfuromonas sp. | reverse complement strand
AACCATTCCGGCCTGCCAGCGATGCACGGCCCGATAGATGACCGCCGGCGAGACACTATGGTCGGACCAACCCACGGAGCAGGCAAAACGCTGGGCCAGGGTTCGGATGGCGGCCAGGTTGCATTGCTCGACCGGCGCGGGATAACCGGAGACACAGTGCAGCAGAGTCAGATCGGCACAGCCGGCGGCTCGCGCCGTTTCCACGGCGCCCTCAATTTCATCCAGGGTGGCCATGCCCGTGGACAGGACCAACGGTTTGCCGGTGCGGGCGCAGGCGGTCAAGAGGTCGGTCCAGAGGAGTTCGTAGGAAGCGATCTTGTAGAAATCGACATGGGGGAGAAGTTCTTCCACCGCCTCCAGATAGAAAGGGGTACAGGAGAATCGGATTTTCCGCTCCCGGCACCGAGCCGCCAGTCGCGGGAGGAAGCCTACGGGAAGCTCCCAGTCTTTTCGGGCCCGGTGCATAGGGCTTTTGTCCAGAATCTCCGGCGCGAACAGTTCCTCGATCCTGAAGAGTTGAAACTTGACGGCACCGCAACCCACAGCCGCCGCCGTGTCGATAAAGCGAAAGCAGCGCTCCAGGTCGCGGTGGTGATTGCTGGAGACTTCGGCGACGAAAAGAGGTCTGGTCATATAATCTCCCGAAGCGCGGTGATGACTCGATCCTGGTCGGATTCGGACAGGCCGGCGTAGAGCGGCAGGGTGATCGCCTCCCGGTAGTAGCGTTCGACCTCGGGAAAATCGCCCGCGCAAAAACCCAGCTGCCGATAGTACGGTTGCGTGTGTACCGGAATATAGTGGAGATTCACCAGAATTTCCCGGGAACGGAGTCCCGCGAAAACTTCGCGATGACTCTTGCCGATTCGGCCAAGATCAAGGCGAATGACATAAAGATGAAATGCGGAACGAGTATCCGGATGTTGCCAGGGGCGGATGAGGGGGAGATCGACCAGCGCCGCGTCGTAGCGCTTCGCGAGTTGGTGCCGCCGCTCGACAAATTCATCGAGTCGCGCCATCTGGCTCACCCCCAGAGCCGCCTGGATATCGGTCATCCGATAGTTGAATCCCAGTTCGATCTGCTCGTAGTACCAGGCCCCCTGGGATTCGCCCGTCATGAACGCCGGATCGCGGGTGATGCCGTGGCAGCGCAGACGCACCAGCTTCTCGTGCAGTTCGGCGCTGTTGGTCAGTACCATCCCCCCTTCGCCGGTGGTGATGATCTTGACGGGATGAAAGCTGAAGACGGTCATCGCGGAATAGCGGCAGTTGCCGACGGGTTCCCCTTTGTACCGTCCACCGATGGCGTGGGAAGCGTCTTCGATGACGGTGAACCCATACCTTTCGGCGAGACGGGCGACAGCTTCCATGTCGCACGATTGCCCCGCGAAATGGACCGGAATCACGACCTTCGGCAGCAATCCTTCCCGTGCGGCCCGCTCCAGTTTTTCCGCCAGCAGCTCGACGCTCATGTTGTAGGTGCGGGGATCGATGTCGACGAAGTCCACCGTGGCACCGCAATACAACCCACAGTTGGCGGAGGCGACGAAGGTGTTGGGCGAGGTCCAGAGAATATCGCCGGGGCCGAGTCCGGCCGCGAGGCAGGCGATGTGCAGGGCCGAGGTGGCGCTGTTCACGGCCACCGCGTGGGCGGCGCCGCAATGGTCGGCCACGGTCCGTTCGAAGCGCTCGCCCGTCGGACCTTGGGTGAGCCAATCGGATTTGAGGACGTCCACGACGGCCTGGATGTCCTCGGCACTGATGCTCTGGCGGCCGTAGGGAATCGGGGCGCCGTTCATGCGAAGTCGTCCCGGCGGCGGTTGATCTCCGGATTGAGATAGGTGTAGATCAGTTCCCGCAACTGTTCGACACTCAGCCAGTCGGTATTGGTGCCGCTGTTGTAGGCAAAACCATCGGCGCAGCGCTTTCCGTTGAATCGCGCGGTGAAGTTCTCGACGCTCCACAGAGGCATGGAGGGAAGAATGACGAAGTAGTCGGCGAATTCGACGGTGTTCAGGGCGTCGGTAGCGGTAATCATCTCTTCGTGGATTTTCTCGCCGGGGCGGATGCCGACGATTTCGATCCGACAGGCCGAGTCAACCGCCTGGGCGACATCCAAAATCCGGTAACTCGGGATCTTGGGCACGAAGATCTCCCCTCCCCACATGACATCAAGAGCCCTGAGCACCAGTTTGACCCCATCCCCGAGGGTGATATTGAACCGGGTCATCCGCTCATCGGTGATCGGGAGCACTCCGTCCCCTTTCTTTTTCAGGAAAAAGGGGATGACGCTGCCGCGGCTGCCCATGACGTTGCCATAGCGAACCACGGAAAACTTGATATCCCGCTTACCCTTGAAATTGTTGGCCGCGACAAAAAGCTTATCGGAACAAAGCTTGGTCGCGCCATAGAGATTGATGGGCGCGGCGGCTTTGTCGGTACTTAAAGCCACGACCTTTTCCACCCCGCGATCCAGGGCGGTTTCGATAATGTTCTGCGCCCCGAGGATGTTGGTTTTGATCGCTTCGAACGGATTGTATTCGCAAGCGGGAACCTGCTTAAGGGCGGCGGCGTGGACTACGATGTCGATCCCTTCGAATGCGCGATTGAGACGATCCTTGTCGCGCACGTCGCCGATGAAATAGCGCACCTGGCTGAACTTGTCATTGGGAAACAACTGGGCCATTTCGAATTGCTTCAACTCATCGCGAGAGAAGACCACGATCCGTTTCACACCGGGATAATCCGACAGAATGGTTTCAATAAACTTCTTGCCGAAGGAACCGGTGCCGCCCGTGACCAGAATCGATTTTCCGTTAAGCATGGCTTGACCACCTCAGCGTCATGAATTGAAAAATTATTCCTTCCATGGTCCGATCCGGGATGTTTTTTCCTGGTGTCGCAATCGCGCGCGCCATAACCAAGACGTCGACCATCTGAAAACCCCAACGATACGCCTTCGATCAGTCCAATTCCGCTAAAAGCATCCGGGCGACTCGATGATCCGGATCCGCTTCCAGGACATGGCTGAACATCATACGCGCGCCTTCCTTGATTCCCAGATCCCGGTAGTAACACCCGAGATTGAGCACGGCGGCCTGATCCTCGGGAACCTTTTCCAGGTAGGCCGCGTAAACATCCAATGCCTGATCCACCGACCCCAAGGCCTTGAGCGTATCGCCATACATGGGCAGATAAACGGGAGAGCGCCCGGAGAGATTCTCCAACGCCAGTAACGCGTCATCCGTCGCACCAATTTTCAGGCAGAGAAAGGCAATCGAACGCAAGGATTCTTCCTGAAGATGTTCATCTTCCGCGTCGAAGACCTCCTGATAATGATCGAGAGCTTCCTCGCTCCGATCATTCAATTCCGCGAGATAGCCCCGGCCCAAGGAGAGCAGGGGCTTGGCCTTGACTGAAGAATTCGCGGCAAGGGCCTCGATCATTCGTTCCAGCTCGGCCCGGTCTTTTTTTTGATAGACGGCCATCAACCGGTGCAAGGCGCCGGAAAGAAAATAGTCATGATATCTCGCCTCGACTTCCCCGAACCCCGTAAAACCGATGTAGCCCTTCTTCAGCAACCAATCGAACTGGAGCTCGATATCTTTCAACAAGTTCTCGCCCTCATCGCCAATGGCATCGAGCCTGTCCCCATGCCGTTCACGCCAGACCACGGCGCGCCCGGGCTGGGCATCCTGTCGCCATTGCCGCGCAAGCCGATGGAGATCGGGAACGGACTGCTCTTCCTCCAGACGCGTCTCGATTCGGCGCCGGGCTTCCCCAAGCAGAAGCAACAAGCGCTCGCTGCTATCCCGATAGGCCTGATAATAAATGTGACCCAGGTTTTCCAGTTCGACCTTTTTCATCCGTTTCCCGGAGTCGGGGTGGGCCACCTTGATAAAACTGGGGATCCCGAAAAGTTTCACCAACGATGAAAAATGACCATGCTCACCGACCAGGGAATTTTCAATCTTCTCGAGCCGGTGCCGGTAGTTAAAATTCATCTTTCCGCCGGCATTGAAAAGTCGCGCATTGGCCTCAAGGGCCGACACCGACAGCTCCCGGATCCGGGTCAGGGCGGTTTCGGCGCGCTCCAGTTCGGCGAGAGCCCGGTCGTAATGTTCACGGCGGAAAACCGTCGTATCCGGGGGCAAAACCCGAAAAATCCTGTCGCGAGGGGTTTCTCCGAGAGATTCGAGCCGCAGATCGTCCAGGGCGACGTGCCGGACATGGCTCATCCGGGCCGCGCCGGGCGCCGGGTTGAAAATACTGCATCCCCTCTGCAGAGCCCGTTGCGCCTGGCCGTCAAGCTCGCCGACCGCCATGGCATAGGCGGGGGAGGTGTAGGCCCGCCACCCCCCATAGGTTTCCACCTGCACGTCGGTGTTCATGAAACAGGCGCCGATGGCATGTTCCCGCGAGGCTTGGGCGTGGGTGTAGCCGTCCCGGCTGTAGCAGAGGTCGACCCCGGCCAGAACGATCTGGGAAAACCCCATTTCCACGGCGGTGTCGAGAGCCATGTTGGTTACCGTCGGCCCCATGGTGATTGAGGTGTTGGCGTTCAGGGGGGAATTCCAGGGGAAGGCGTTGCCCCAAAAAACACTCTTCCCGCCCCATTGTCCCAACACGTAGGGACAGACATGATAACTGTTTACCAGCAGCGAGGTTTTTGAAAAATGGAACATTTCGTTGCTGACGTCGAAATTGGATGGATTGGGATCGACGGAAACCAGGAGGTCCGGAGTGATCCCGACCTCAAGCAGGCGCCGCGAAACCCGGGACACCGCGATCACCACCACCTCGTCGCGGTGGGCCAGGAGCCAGGGGAAGATGTCGTCCAAGGAGGGGCCGCCGGCCAGCAACACCGCCGTCTTCCCCTCGAACAAGCCCGTCAGGATGTTGGCCGAAACCCGATTTTCACCGAGATTTTCCAACTGCCGGCGAATGAAGACCTCGAACCCGAGAGAGGATTTGACCTCCCACAAATAGCGATTGACGGTTTGCTTTAATTTCCTTGCCGCATCCCGATAGGCTTCCCAGAAGACGTCCTCGGCGGCGCAACAGTAAATAATTTCTACCTTGTCGATAAAAATATATTCGTTTAGATCGAGTGCCTTCGCCGATTCCAGGCAATGCTCGAACGCTGCGTAATCGATCCGCTCGACCACTTCCACATCGAGCCGGGCGAGAACCTCGGGAAGTTCGACAAATAGATACCGACTACCTTCGGGAACCCCCTTGCGCACGACATACCGAGGCAACAAACCCGAATCCGTCCCGACAATAATATAGAAGGTGTCCCGGTTGAACAGGCTTTTGCCAAAGCGCTGCTCGAAAACCACCTCGGCGCCGAATTTGTCGAAGCGTTCTCGATTGACATGGATCAGGTAGCGGTCACCGAAGCGGTTGACCCGAAAAGGCCCTAAATCATTCCGAACCGAGATTTCCACCCAAGACCTCCCTGAACCCGTATGGCCTCGTCCGTCATGTGTCAAAATATCGACACTTGGCCGGCAAATATTGAATATTTTCCCCTGGACACAATTATTGCAAGCCTCCGGCCAAAATTCCGACACCGGCGATTTTGCCTGCCGATCCATGTAAAAAAGGCCACTCCGCGTCCTTCGCGAGGTGGCCTTTCGATCAATTCCGGTGATGCCCTGCGCTCACACCTTGGGCAAGGGCACTTTGGTCGAGTAGTTGCTGTGCTCCAGCACCACTTGGATGGCGCGGTTGGCGCCCGGGGCGTAGAGGACCGGCGCGAGCAGGTTGAAGGTGAAGTCGCTGCCCGAGTTGACGGTGACGACCACCAGGGCGTGACAGTCGTCGCCGTCCTGCATCCCCAACTTTTCTTTCTCGTTGTCGTCGGGGGAAACCCGGTAGTCGACGAAGAAGTTGGTGGGATCGGTGAGGACAAAGGCGATCTCGGGATCTTCGACGCTCTGGATCCAGAAGAGCGGGCCGCGCTTGATGTTGGGCATGACGATGAATTCGCGCAGGTTCTCGAAACCGATCATTCCCGTGGGAAAGTGCAGGGTTTTGGCCGGATCGTATTCCACCTGCCCGAAACGCGTATTGATGACCTTCATTTGACCTCCTTGAGAGTGGGCAGGCCGGCGCTCAGGCTGTCCAGATCGGTGATGACCCACTGGGTGGCTTCCTTGTTCTCTTCGAGGATGCGATCATAGACTTCCTGACGGTGAATCTTCACCGTGGCCGGCGCCATGATCCCGAGGCGGATACCGCCGTTTTTCATCTCGACGACGGTGATGGTGATGTCGTCGCCGATGCGGATGCCCTCGCCGACCTTGCGTGTCAATACCAGCATCTGGCCCTCCCTGGCGTGTTATTTATTCCTAGCGGAGATAGTCGAGGATCGACAATTTACTGAGTCGTCCCGTCACATCCATGGCTGCTTGCAAGGCTTGTTCCTGTTGCATCATTTCCGTGATCGATTCGATGAGATCGGCGTCCTGATAACGGGACAGCACCTCTTCGAGGTCGAGTTCCATATCCTGGATATTTTCGTTGGCGCGATCGATGCGGTTGGCCACCACCCCCATCTGGCTGCGGTTGATGCTGACCTGCTCCAGGGCGATATTGAGATCGCCGAGCAGAGCCGTGGCGCCGGCGGAATCGTTGTTACGCAAGGCTTCCTCGATGCCGGACATGACCGCGAAGATGTCCACCCGACCGGGATCGACGACGCCGTCGCCGTCTTCATCGCCTAGAAAAATGGCGCTGCCGGTGAAATTGATGGTTTCGGTTTCGCTCGGGGAGATCTCCAGCTGCTTGCGCCCCTGGTCCCCCTGGTAGAGCATGGGCGGCTGGGTCGGATCCCCGGCATGAGCCGGATTTTCGACAAAGGGGGGTGTCAAATCGTTGAACCCGGCGAAAAAATATTTGCCGTCCATCTGCCCGTTGGCGAGGCTGACCATGGAGTTTCGCAGGTCGCCGACCTCGCTCGCCAGGACTTCGAGTTCGTAGTTGCTGTAGGTGCCGTTGCCGGCGGAAACGGTCAGCTCGATGGCGCGGTTGATGAGGTTTTCGGCCTGCTCCATCTGGGTGTCCTGAGCCTTGAGGCGGTCGATGGCGGCGAGGTTGTTTTCGTAATGATTCTCGGCGGACATCATCCGCGAGCGGGTGAGCAGCACCGGCGACACCCCGGCGGGGTTGTCGGAAGCGGCGTTCATCTTGCGCCCGGTGGCGGTGGCGACCTGGAGATCCTGCAATTTGGAGGTGGTGCTGTTGAGAAACAGCATCATGGAGCGATAGGTGGTCGAATTGCTCGCTTTCATATGCTACCCCCGAATGGCCAGAAGCTGGCTCATGACCTCGTCGACGGTGCTGAGGTATTTGGCCGAAGCTTCGAAACTCTTCTGGAATTTAATGAGGGAGATCATCTCTTCTTCGAGGGAAACTCCGACGGTGTTGTCCCGCAGATTGGCGACCTGGGTCAGGGCGTCGCGGTTGCCGGCCAAGGCCAGCTTATTGCGGCTCGCCTCGACGCCGACATCGCCGGCGATGCGGGCGTAGTAACCGACGAAGGTCTCGCTGCCGTCCATCACCCGGGCGGTGCCGAGGGCGCTGAGGCGCAGGGCGTTGCTGTTGTCGCCGGGGGCGCTCGAGTCGCCGGCGGCGATTTCCCGGTAGTTGCCCAGGTTCATGCGAATCATCCCGGCGGCGCCCGCCTCCTCGGCCAGGGGCGCGAAGAAGTCGCGACCGGTGTTGCCGTCGAGGCCGGTTCCGGCGCGATGCAGGGCGTTGACCTCGGTGATGATGCTGTTGGCGAGTTTGTCGAGATCGGCGATCTTCTCGGGAATGAATTCATCGCGCAGATACATCAGTCCGCGCATCTCGCCGCCGACGCGCTCGGCATTGAGTTCGTATTTGTGGCTGCCGAGATCGAGGCTGATCTGCAGGGTATCGCCGACCCGCTCGGCGAGGACCGGCATGGCGGTGGCGTCGGAAACCAGGGGCAGGCCGTTGGGCAGGAAGATCGAGGCCATGCCGGCGGCGTTTTCGGTATTGGTGCCGCCGACCAGCGAGGTGATCTTCTGCAGCAGCAGATCGCGCTTGTCGCGGTCGGCGAGAGCCGGCTGTCCGGTCGATTCGATGGTGGAAATACGCAGGTTGAGGCTCGCGACCTCCCGGATGCTCAGGTTGAGATCGTCGACCCGGGATTGCAGCATGGTGTTCATGCTTTCCGAGAGCTTGGTCAGTTCGGAGACCGTCGACTGGAAATCCTGCGCCAGGCGCTCGCCCGATTGCAGCACCAGGTCGCGGTTGACGCGGCTGCCGGGATCGCCGGTGAGATCCTGCCAGGCGCCGAAAAAGTTGTCGATGGAGCCGGAAAGGCCGTTTTCGGAGATGCTGACGATGCGCTCCATTTCGTCCAGGGCGGTGGACTTGGCATCCTCCTCCCCCAGGGCGGCGCTTTTTTCCTGCATCATCTTGGCGAGAAAATTGTTGTACTCGCGATCGAGGACGTCGATCTTCGACCCCCGCCCGACCATGAAGCCGTTCATGTTCAGGGTGGGGAAGTCGGTAAAGACCGGAACCTGACGCGAATACCCTTCGGTATTGACGTTGGAGATGTTGTTGCCGACGACCTCGATCGCGCGCTGACCGTCGAGCAGACTGCTTTTGCCGATATTCAGAGCGTTGATGAGGCCACTCATGCTACACCTTCCCCGTCAGAAACATGCCGCTGCCGGTGCGTTGCACCAGCCCGCCGGCGGAACCGTAAGAGGCGGGCTGCGCCACCTGCCGGTTAAAGAATCCCACGCTTTCGCGGATGAACTTGAGCGTCGCCCAGAAGAGATAGGCGTTGCGCCGGTTCTCTTTCTGGATGACTTCGGCCAGGGCGCGAACTTCGGGACTCGCGTCGGTGACCGGGCGCAGCCGTTGCAGCAGGGCTTCCTTTTCCTCGGTGACGACCATCAACTCGTCGACGGCGAGGGTCTTGGCGCACTCCCGCTCCCGCAGCAGCAGCTCGTGCAACCGTTCCAGGTCGGCCCGAACAACGTCGGCGGCCATGATCAGCCCTCCTTGCCGATGAACTTGAGCAGGCTTTCGGCGACCTTCTCCAGGTCGGGACGGTAGGAACCGTTGGCGATCTGGCTCTTGAGCGCCGCGACTTTCTGGGCACGTTCCGGACTCTGCATCGCGCCGGTCTCCTTGGCCTTGCCGACTTCCTGCAACACGGACGAAAAAGCGACCCGATCCGTCGCGCCCTTGCCGGCCTCGGACTTGGCCGTGTCGGCCTTGCGCGGCACGCTCGGCGCGCCGATCGGTCCGATTCCCTTGCCGAAGTTGATTTTCTCTGTCATGACGGTCACCTTTTTCATTCATGGAGGTCTGTTTGGAGTGCGACCGGGTACAGACGAAGACCCGGAGGGTTCTCTTCTTGCCCGTCTTATCGGCGACGGCAAGGGGAAACTTTAGTTTTTTTTCGCGACTTTCAGGGAGGGAAAAGACGAAGCGAACGGGCGGGAAAGGGGGACTCCTGGGGGTGGGCGGCTATTTTTCCCACATCCCCCGGCCCGCGTCCCGTGCCTCTTTTTCGGCCGTCAGAAACTCTTTCTTTAGCTGAAAATCGAAGCGCCGGTAAACGGCGGCCAGCCCCTCTTCGAGGAGCAGGCGATTGAGGTTGCGGCCGTCGGGGAGAATGACGTAGGCGAGGGTGCGGCCATGACGGTCCTGACGGTCGCCGTCGAAGCGCAGGCGTACGGTCTTCCCCTTGGCTTCGTCGATGACGAAATGCAGGGCCTTTTTCGCCGTTTGCCGCTGGATCGGGCTGGGAACACCTTGCCTTCGCAGATACCGGTCGCGCTCGGAAGCGGTCGTCTCCGGCACGTCGACGCCGATCATCCGCACGGTGCCGATGCCGTCGACCTTGAGGGTGTCGCCGTCATGGACCCAGCTCACACGGCCGGCGACGTCCCCCTGGCCGGCATCGGCGCAGCCGAGAAAGAGCAGGAACAGCAGGGGAAAAAGCCCCCCCCAGGAACGGAAGGGAGAAAATGCCCTCACCCGCGCCCCCAGAGCAGCCGGGCGAAGACGCCGAGGAAGAAGCCCCAAACCAGATTGTAGAGGAGGACGAAAAGGGGAACGGCGGCGCCGAGGCCGAGACCGAACCAGCCGGCTTCGGTGAAGCGGGGGAAGAAGAAAAGGAGCTGGGCGAGGGTGGGCAGGAGGCTGAACCACAGGCCCTTACGCACCCAGCGCCGACGGAGGTGCAGGTAGCGGATGGCGAAGAAATAGGGCAGCCCCCAGAGGCCGCCCCAGA
>CALJLX010000401.1 GCA_937982495.1 uncultured Desulfuromonas sp. | reverse complement strand
CCACCGAGATCTACACTCTTTCCCTACACGACGCTCTTCCGATCTATCCGCTGGGTCGTCGATTACAAGATCGTCGCCTGCCAGGGTGGGAGTGAAGCCTTTCTCGCCGGGCAGATCGAGCGGTACCGTCCGCAGCTGGTGAATTACGTCGCCCTCATGGCCCATTACGACGGTGCCCATCCGGTGCGGGCGGCGCTCTATTTTCCCCTCTTCGACGGCTGGCGGGAGCTGGACTGACGGGGGCGCAAGGGCGGCAAAACGGTTGCCCGCCCCCCCTCCCTGTGTTACTCTTTCGAACGCGTCGCCGGTGCCCGCCGATGGTAACTTTTCCCTGTTTTTTCGCGGATTCCATGAAGAAAGTTCGACTCGATAAACTGCTCGTCGACCGTGCCCTGGTCCCTTCCCGGGAGCGGGCGCGGGCTCTGATTCTGGCCGGCAAGGTGGTGGTCGGCGAGCATGCCGTGGACAAGGCCGGCGCCCAGGTCGACGAGGATGCCCCGGTGCGGCTCAAGGGGGAGGATATCCCCTACGTCTCCCGGGGAGGACTGAAGCTGGAGAAGGGGCTCGACCATTTCGCCGTCGATCCCGCCGGACGGGTTGCCGTCGATGTTGGCGCCTCCACCGGCGGTTTCAGCGACTGCCTGCTGCAACGGGGCGCGGCCAAGGTTTTCGCCGTCGATGTCGGTTACGGCCAACTCGCCTGGTCGCTGCGGGAAGACCCCCGGGTAGTCAATCTCGAACGCACCAACATCCGCGAGCTCACCGCCGAACGCCTCGGCGAGCGCCCGAGCCTGGCGGTCATCGACGCCTCTTTCATTTCCCTCGACAAGGTGCTGCCGCCGACCCTGGCGCTGCTCGCCCCCGGCGCCGAGATCCTCGCCCTGATCAAACCTCAGTTTGAGGTCGGCAAGGGGCAGGTGGGCAAGGGCGGGGTGGTGCGTGACGCCGAACAGCACGCGGCGGTGTTGGAGCGCATCCGGATCCTGGCGGAAAGCCTCGGCTGCCTGGTTCTCGGCGTGACCGAAAGCCCGATCCTCGGCCCCAAGGGGAACCGGGAATTCCTCATCCACCTGCGCCGAAAGGATGAAGCATGAATCGCGTTTATTTCATCGGCGCCGGCCCCGGCGATCCCGATTTTCTCACCCTGCGCGGGGCGCGGCTGCTGGCGCGCTGCCGTACCGTCTTCGCCCCGACCCCGTTTGAGACGACCTTCGCCGAGCAGCTGCGGGACAAGCGAGTGCTGGTTCCCTTCGATTTCTATTTCGCCGAACTGCTGGAGAAGGTGCGGACCTTTCTCGCCGAGGGCGAGGTGGCTTTTCTCGTCCCCGGCGACCTCACCTTTTACGCCCCTTTTCAGGGCTTGATCGACGCCCTCGGCGATCAAGCCGAGGTGGTGCCCGGGGTCGGCACCGCCAACGTCGCTTCCGCTTTGCTGAAAAAGACCCTCGATCTTCCCGGGGTCTGCAACCGGGCGATCCTCGCCTCGCCGCGCACCCTCGGCGACGGCCCCGAGGCGCCGACCCTGCGGGACCTGGCGGCGCCGGGGGTGACTCTGCTGATCTACATGAACAACCTCCCCCTGCCCGAACTGGTTGCGCTGCTGCGCGCCGGTTACGGCCGGAACGTGCCCATCGCCCTCTGCCATCGCCTGGGGCTGCCCGGCGAGGAGGTGGTGAGCGGCACCCTCGACGATATCGTCGAGCAGGTCGGCGAGCGCGATTACTTCAACCTGACGACGGGTTCGAAGCGAGCGGCGCTGACCTTGGTGCTGGTCGGCGAGACCCTGAGGGCGACGGTCGACGGCGCCTGGTGGGATCACCGCCGCGAACATATCTGGAAGCATCGGGACGGGGAGGGGGGATGATTCTCATCTCCCCCATCGACCGGCTCGAAGAGGCAGAGCTCCTGCTCGACGCCGGCGCCGACGAGCTCTACGGAGGCTGGGTGCCGAAGGAGTGGTTGGAGCGCTACCGGCTGCTCGCCTCCATCAACCAGCGCACTTTCGCCGGGGCGCAGATCGCCGGTTATGAGGATCTGCAAGAGATCGTGCGGCGGGTCCATGACCGGGGCAAGCGTTTTTCCCTGACCCTGAACGCCCCCTTTTATAGCGATGAGCAGCTGCCGCTCTTGTTCGATTATGTCGATCAGGCGGTGGCGGCGGGGGTCGACGGCGTCATTCTCGCGGATCTCGGCCTGTTGCGCCTGTTGCGGCGGCGCCACGGCGGCCTCGAATATCACGCCAGCACCCTCGCCCATCTGACCAATTCGGGTGCGGCGGCCTTTTATGCCGCCCAGGGGATCGACCGGCTGGTTTTCCCCCGTCATCTGCCGGTGACGGAGATGGCCGAGATCGTCGGCAAGGTTCCGGGGTTGCGCTGCGACGCCTTCATCCTCATCGGCAACTGCCCCAACAGCGAGGGGCTGTGCACCTTTCATCACTCCAGCCCGGCGCAGATCTGGCCTTGCGAGATTCCCTACCGGATCGAGCCGCTCGCGCCCGATCCCTCGCCCCGCCTGCAACGGGCGATGGTCCGTCAGGGCGGCTGGGCGCTCGGCGATCGCCGCCACGGCTGCGGCCTCTGCGCCATTCCCGATCTGGCGGCGGGCGGTATCCACGGCCTCAAGCTGGTGGGACGCGGCGCCCCCTCGGCGCAGAAGGTGCGGAATCTCGCCCTGGTCGCGGAGTTTTGCAAGCGCTCCGCCGATTGCGACGGCGGTGCGGATTATCGCCGCCGGGCCCGGGCCGCCCACCGGCAGCGCTTCGCCGCCCCCTGTTCCCCCTTCGTCTGCTATTACCCCGAATATTGTCACGAAGCATAGGTGTCTTCATGATTCGTATCCTGCATACCGCCGACCTGCATCTGGGCGCGGCCTTTCCCGAACTCGGCGAGAAGGAGGGGAAGCGGCGTCTCGATCTGCTGCAGACCTTCGAACGGCTGCTGACCCTGGCGATCAAGAACGAGGTCCAGCTTTTCATCGTCGCCGGCGATCTTTTCGATAACCCCCACCCCGCGTCGGAGCTGGTCGAGCAGGTCGCTTCCGGACTCAAACGCCTCATCGACCGGGGCATCGCCGTCGCCCTGCTTCCCGGCGATCACGACGCCCCACCGGCCGCGGACGGGGTCTATGCCAAGCTGACCGCTTCCGGCGCGGTGCTCTTGCCGGAGACGCCGGGGCTCCAGCCAATAAGCTTCACGGTTGCCGGTCGGGCCGTGCATTTCTATGCCTTCGGCGGCCGTGCCCTGCCGAGTCCGGCGATTCTCGAGCGCATGGTCCGCCGTCCCCTCGACGGGGTGCATATCGGGGTGCTGCACGGTCTGCGGCCGGTCCTCCCCGGCGAGTCCGGCAAGGGCCTTTCCCTGGAAAACCTGCGGGACTGGAATCTCGATTACCTGGCCTTCGGTCATGGCCACGAATTTCTCCTGGTGGAGGGGGGCGAACGCCTTTACGGCTGCCGTCCCGGTTCCCCGGAGGGGCTGCGCTTCGGCGAGAACGGCCCCCGTCATTGTGCCCTGGCCGAGGTCGAGCCGGAACGGGTGCGGGTCGAACCCCTGCCGGTGGGGGGGCGGGTCCTCGACGAACTGAGCCTCGATCTGACCGGCTGCGAGACCTTGGCCGAGGCCGCGGCACGGATAATCGAGTTGCACTCCACCGATCTGCTGCTGCGTTTGACCCTCACCGGCCTGATCGAGGTACCGCTCGATATGGCCGAACTGCACGACCGCTGCGCCGGGGAGTTCTATCACCTGGAACTGCGCGATCGCACCGAACTGCTGGCCGGCGATTTCGTCGGCCGCATGGCGAGCGAGGAGACGGTGCGGGGGGTGCTGGCGCGTCGGGCCCGGCGTCTGCTGGCGGACTCTCCGGCGGAAAGGCGGCCCCTGGTGGAGGAGGCCTTTCGCGAGACCCTGCGCCGTTTTCAGGGGCGGCAGGGAGGCCGGTCATGATCCTCAAATCCATCGAACTGCGCAACTTCGGCAAGTTCGCCGAACGGACCTTCGAGTTCCGGCGGGGCATGAATCTGGTGTATGGCGTTAACGAGGCGGGCAAGACGACGCTGATGGAGGCGATTCCGGCGGTACTCTTCGGCCTTCGCGACAAGGAGCGTTTTCGTTCCTGGGCAAGCGACGCGGGCTGCGCGGCGGCCCTGGTTTTCGCCGGGCGGCGCGGAGAGGTGCGAATTGCCCGCGATCTGCTCGACGACCGGGTGGAGCTGATCGAAACGGACGGCGAGGGGCACGAAGTCCGGCGTTTTTCCGGGACGGTTCCCGCCGAGGAGGGGGCTGCCGGATGCGGCGAATACGGCGAAGAGTTGCTGCGCCTGCTCGGCATCAACGAAGAGCCGGTCTTTCGCTCCTCCCTCTTCTTCGGCCAAGGTCGACTCGATCTCCCCGGGACGCCGGCCATGGCCGGGCGTATCCGTTCCCTGCTGTCCGGTTTCGGTCAGGTCGATTACGACCTGGTGCTGGCTGGGATGCACGGCGAACTGGCCGCCATCACCCGTGACCAGCCCTTTCTCGCCGTGGCCGAGCCGGGAGAGCTGGACCGGGTGACGGAAGCGGTCGGTGCCCTCGAAGAGCGTTGGCGGGAGGGGCGCGACTCCCGGGAAAAGCTCGCGGCGCTGCGGGACGAGATCGTCGAGTTGGAGAATTCCATCGCTTTCGATCACGGCGAATACGCCAAGGGGGAGCGCTATCTGGCCTGGGTCCGCCGTCATTACCAGGAGGAGCAAGCGGCTCCCCCGGCGGCGACCGTGGCCGCCGTGATGAGGGCTCCCGAACCGGTCCCGACGGTACCGGTCGCGCCGCCGGGGGGCGATCCCGCCGAGGAGCGCAACCGCCTGGAACGGGAGCTGGCCAAGACCGGCCTGCCCCGGGACATCCCCGAGGATCTGGTGAAGATCCTGGTTGATGCCGATGAGGAGCGCAAGGCGCTCGTCGCCCTGCAAGGGGAAGCGGCGGCCCTGCGCCGTGAACTCCAGGATCAGCGCATTCCGCCCTGGAAGGGCCCGGCTGCTCTTTCCCTCCTTGCCCTTTCCGCCGGGGGCGCCCTCGCCTGGGTCTTTCCTCTTTACACCCCCTGGCTGGGGGGGAGCGCGGGTCTGGTCGCCCTGGCCCCCTGGGTTCTCTTTCTGCTCCGCGCCGGCAGGGCGCGGGAGGAACAGGCGCGCATCCAGGAACTGATCCAGGCCGTGGAGGACCGCCGGGAAGAGGCCCAGGCGCGGCTGGCGGCCCTGGACGGGCGCTTCGAGCGGCTGGGGCTCTCCCCCTCGGCGGTGGAAGTCGTCCGCATGCGCAAGAATCTGCCCCGCCATCAGGAACTTGTGACGCGTATCCGCGAGTTGGACGGACTCGACTCCGACGAGGAGCGGGCAGGGTGTGAGCCGGAGGCGGAATTGGAAGCCGAAACTGTTGTCACGCCGGAGCTTCCCGCCGAGGAGTCGCCGCGCAAAGCCCGACCCGAGGGGCTGCTGCCGCTGGCGGAGATGCCCGCCGCCGAGGAGAAGCTGCGGGAGATGGGAGAGAGCCTGCGCGAGCGGGAGGCGCGTCTGCTCGAACTGAGCCGCGAGGAGGCGGCTCGGCGTGGCGCGCTGACCGATCTTGGCGCCATCGAGCGGGAAGGGGAGGGACTCAAGGCCCGGCAACAGGCTCTGAGCCGTCGGCGGGAAATTCTGCTGCTGGCCTCCGAGTTGCTCGGCGGGGCGGTGGAGGAATTTCGTTCCACCTATCTGGAGCGCTTCGCCACCGATATCGGCAACTGCCTGATGACCACTACCCGCGGGGGGTACGGGCGGATCGCTTTCGACGAGAACTTCTCCCTGCTGCTGCCGGCCAAGGGGGAGGAGGCGGGTTGGCGGCCGCTGGAACATTTCAGCCGGGGAACGGTCGACGCCGTCTATCTGGCGGTGCGTCTGGCCCTTTCCCGGCATCTCGCCCGGGGGCACCGGCTGCCGCTCTTTCTCGACGATCCCCTGGTGAATTTCGACGGCGAACGGCTGCTGGAGACGGTCGGCATGCTCGAAAACATCGCCCGGGAACATCAATTGATCTTCCTGAGCCACAACGAACAGCTGCTCAAACGCGCCGGCCAGAAGCGCTGGCACCTCATCTCT
>CALJLX010000400.1 GCA_937982495.1 uncultured Desulfuromonas sp. | reverse complement strand
CCCCCTGCCCCGCCAGAGCATCGCCCCGATCCTCTCCCGCGACCCCCTGACCATCAAAATGAACGCCATCCAGGCCCAGGCCACCGAGGAAGATATCGTCTATATCTTCTTCCGCGACCCGCGCAACGGTGAAGTCTTTGCCCACACCTTCAGTAACGGTTTTCCCTCGGCGTTGCTCGATGTGAACCCTCTTCCCCCACACCAAGACCACAGCATCACCCATCTGTCCACGGAACAGGGGAAGATCTACGATGTGGCGGTCCCGGTGGGACGGGGCGGCCTCGGGCAGGTCCATGTCGGCATCTCGGCGCAGCCGGTGAACAGCGCCGTCCAGCGACTGACCCGGGACATCGCCCTGGCCTCCCTGCTGCTGGCCGGGCTCAGCCTGCTCTTCAGCCTGCCGCTGTCGGCGGCCCTGGTGCGGCCTCTGGGACACCTGACCTACGCCGTTCGGGAACTGGCCGCCGGACGCTTCGGCCAGCGCATCGCCGACGGGGGCAAGGACGAAATCGGCGAGTTGGCCCGTTCCTTCAACAGTATGAGCGAAAAGTTGCACGACGCCCAGCAAGAGCTGCTCGAACGCAACCGTCTGCTGGCCGAGGAAGTGGAACGACGGCGGCAAGCGGAGGACAAACTTGCCTCGCAGCTCAAATTTTTGGCGACGCTGATGAACGAACTCCCCGAACCGGTCTTTTACAAAAATCCCCAAGGGGTCTTCCTCGGCTGCAATCGCGCCTTCGAGGAATTCTACGGCATTTCCCGGGACAAAATCGTCGGGCACCATGTCGATGAGATTTTTCCGGAAGATGAGGCGCGGGTTCACCTCGAAGCCGATCGCGACCTTTTCGCCAATCCCGGCACCTGCCAGTACGAGTTGCCGGTCATGGCCGCCGGGGTGCGCCCCCGGCAGACGATCTACAAAAAAACCACCTTTCAGGACAGTGCCGGCCATATCGGCGGACTGGTCGGGGTCATGATCGATGTCACCAACGAACGGGAAATCGATCAGATGCGCCGGGAATTCGTCTCGACCACCGCCCATGAATTTCAGACCCCCCTGGCGGCCATTATCGGCTTCTGCGAACTGTTGCAGATGCCCGATGAAGAGATGAGCGGGAACCGCGAAGAATGCCTGGCGATCATTCACGAACGGGCCGAATTCCTCTCCCGCCTGGTCGACCA
>CALJLX010000399.1 GCA_937982495.1 uncultured Desulfuromonas sp. | reverse complement strand
TCCTCAACCGCTTCAACGTCTCGATGTTCGGCATGATTCTGCCGGGGCAGGAGATCTACGCCCCGAACTTCCTCGAATCGATGGTCACGGTCGGCATCATCGCCGCCCACATCCTCTTTTTCGTGCTGATCGCCAAATACTTTCCGGTCTTCGAACACCACCCGGAGACGGTCGACTACACCATCCCCGACCGCATCCGCAAGGTTACACCCGCCGCCGAACGGCATTGATACCAACCGCTCCACCACCGCAAAAGGGCCTGGGGATCAAAAATCCCCAGGCCCTTTTCTTTCGGTATTACAGATTCCCCCTCGTCATGCGAGAAGGTGCCCGAAGGGCGGGCGAAGGCGATCCCCCATCAGCCATGCAGCAGACCATACTGGACGATATAGACGGCCGCGCCGGCGAAGTAGCCGATCAGGGCCAGCCCACTGATCTTCTTGACGTACCAGAAAAAGTGGATCTTCTCCAGGCCCATCGCCGCCACCCCGGCGGCCGAGCCGATAATCAGGATTGAGCCTCCGGTTCCGGCACAGTAGGCCATGAATTCCCAGAGGAAGCTGTCGGCCGGAAACCGTGCCAGATCGTACATCCCCATGGAGGCCGCCACCAGCGGCACATTGTCGACCACGGCGCTGACCAGGCCGATAAGCATGACGATAATGCCCTGGTTGCCGACCACCCGATCGAGCCAACCGGCCAGGGTCCCGAGAATCTGACTGTGTTCGAGGGTGGCCACGGAGAGCAGAATACCGATGAAGAAGACCACGGAACTCATATCGATGTGGGTCAGGGCATGCACCAGGGTGAGGTGGTACTTCTCTTCCTCTTCCTTCTCGCGATGAATGATCTCGCCAACCAGCCAGACCAGACCCAGGCCGGAAAGAATCCCCATGAAGGGGGGCAGATGAGTCAACGTCTTGAATATCGGAACCGCGACCAGGGTACCGAGCCCCAGGCAGAACATCACCTGCCGCTCGGACGGGGTGGTCTCGATGCCGTGCCGTCGCTCCGCGCACTCGGGGGGTACTACTTCCCGCCCCCTGAGCAGCCCGGCGGTGACCATCAGGGGTACGATCAGGTTGGCCAGCGAGGGAAGCAGCACCCCCTTCAGGATGGCCGGGGTGGGGATCTGGCCGCCAATCCAGAGCATGGTAGGAGTGACGTCGCCGATGGGGGTCCAGGCCCCGCCGGCGTTGGCGGCGATGACAATGATCCCGGCGAAGAAAAGCCGGTCCTCCTGGCGATCGAGAAGTTTCTTCATCAGCGAGATCATGACAATGGTGGTGGTCAGGTTGTCGAGCACCGAACTGAGGAAGAAGGTGACGAAGCCGACCACCCACATGAGCGAGGCCATACTGGTTGTTTTGATCCGTGAGGTAATGACCTCGAAACCGTTGTGGGCGTCGACCACCTCGACGATGGTCATGGCGCCCATCAGGAAGAAGACGATCTGGGCGGTGGCCGAAAGGGATTCGGAAAGATGCTCGCCAACCAGATGCGGATCGCCAACCGTCAGAGCGTAGACGGTCCAGAGCATGCCGGTCGCCAACAGTGCGGTGGCACTTTTGTTGATCTTGATCGGATGTTCGAGGGCTATGGCGGCGTAGGCCGCCACGAAAATGAGAATGAGCGCGGTATGCATGAATATTGGTCCTTGTAATCGGGCAAAAAGAAGCAAGGTCGTCAGCCATCCCGGCGGCGTGACGGCGGAGCCCGTGAAAGGACGGAAGAGCCGTTCGCGACCCTGACCTTGGGCACGGACTTGCCGACACGCGCCGGGGCCGCATAAGGGTCCGAACATCTCGACCCGGCCAGCCTGGCGGGAAGAGGGCTGCTTTTCTCCTCGACATGCGACAACTCGCTCGGCGCCGATGCCGCCGCGACCGTCCGCGCATCGAGCACCGAGCCCCAGCCATCGTCAATGCCCGGCGTCCTGGCCGCCCTTTCGCACCCGCCCGCAAACAGCAGAATTGTCAGCAGGGCGGCGAAGGCCAACAGCATAGTGCTCATGAGGGAGACCGGACGAAGCCGGAAACACGTCGGTTTTTCGATCATCGAAACATCATTTTGGCAGCGAAGGGAGCGGCGAAAGCAAACGAAACGGGAGGATTCATCTTCCTTTCCCGGGATTTTGTCAAGACCCTTCCGCAAGTCCCTGCCGAGTCGAAGGAAAAACAAAGATTATGGCTTTCCGAATACAACCGCCCCCATTTTTACGATGGTTTGTCCCGCCCCTGCTCAACCGTATACATTTAACCCACATGGCCTAAAAGAACCCAACAACCCACGCCGGGATTAGCCAGAAAATGCTGAATTTATTAGACTTCAGATTGGGCACGCTTCCTGCCTTGGAATTTTTCGCCGTTCGCGGCTATCTGACCAAGAGGAAGCGTGCCATGACCGACTCAACGACTCGGACTTATCACCGCTGGTCGCAGGGAGGGCTCGAACCGGTCGCCCGACCGGTGGTTCGGGAATTCCCCCTGCGCCTGACGGTCAACGGCCGGGAACTGGCGACCCTCATCGCCTCTCCCCATCAGCTCAACTTTCTGGTCGCCGGCTTTCTGCGCAATCAGGGCTTTGTCGAACAGCTCGACGATCTTCTCCAACTGGGCGTCTGCGCCGAGTTCGGCGCCGCCCAGGTGCGGCTGCGGCGGGAGATTCCCGAGCGCCTCCAGCCGACCCTCACTTCCGGTTGCGGCACGGGCATCTCCTTCAATCTGCCGACGGGCTCAGCCACCCTGCCCCATC
>CALJLX010000398.1 GCA_937982495.1 uncultured Desulfuromonas sp. | reverse complement strand
GCGAGTGGCTGTTAACCACTAAGTCCGCGGTTCAAGTCCGTGCTGGGGAGCCAAAATAAAATCCACGAACCTTGCAGGGTTCGTGGTTAACAATAGACACGGGCGGAGCATGAGATGCTATGCGCCGTGTTTATATGATTTATTGGAGGGTTGCCGTTATTTGGATACCGATGACGATTCTTCATTATCCAAATTCTCCATTTTTCGAACAGCCTGGTTGCATCCGAGCTGCCAGAATACCCACCTCATAAAATACGGCAAAGTTGAGCATGGCGCGGACTGGCCATGGGTTGATTTCCTGAACGAAATCGGAGCCCCCCCAGACCCGGCTTGCCTCTTCCCGAACATCCTTTAGAAAAGGCCGTCATGCTGTATTTTGAACTCCTCATAGTCGTGTTCCTTACCGTGACCAATGGATTGCTCGCCATGTCCGAGCTTGCCGTCGTTTCATCGCGAAGAAGCCGCCTTGAGCATTTGGCCAATCAGGGCAGCTGCGGTGCGCGCGCCGCTCTTCGCCTCATTGACGATCCAAGCCGGTTTCTGTCGACGGTTCAGATCGGCATTACGCTGGTGGGCGTCATGGCCGGGGCATTCAGCGGTGCGACGTTGGGCCAGCGACTCGGAATCTGGCTCAACACATTCCCGTCGTTCTCATCTTATGGCCATTCCATAGGCATCGGCATCACGGTTGTCGGCATAACCTATTTATCGTTGATCATCGGGGAACTCGTTCCGAAGCGGATCGCGTTGACTCAACCCGAACGGGTCGCCTCCCTGGTGGCCGGACCGATGCGTGGCCTTTCCTTGGTTGCGGCTCCGGCCGTATGGGTGCTGCACATCTCAACCGAGAGGGTATTGCGCCTTTTGGGTCTGACCGGTATCCGTGAGACAACCGTCACCGAGGACGAGGTCAAGTCGCTGATCGCCGAGGGGACGCAAGCGGGCATTTTTGTCCCCCAGGAGCAGGATATGATCGAAGGCGTTCTCCGCCTGGCGGATCGTTCCGTACGGCTAATCATGACACCGCGCACCCGGATCGTTTGGGTGGATGTGAAATCCGACCGGAACATGATTATCGATATGGTGCGGTCGCATCGTTTTTCGCGCCTGCTGGTTTGCGACGGAACGGTGGACCACCCCGTCGGTTTTATCCATACCAAGAACCTTCTGCCTGAAGCCCTTAGCTGTGAAGAGGTCACTTTATCCGAGTTGGTCACTCCGCTATTGTACGTTCCGGACCGCACAACGGTCCTTAACCTTCTGAATCGATTCAAGAAGGAAAAAGTTCACTTAGCTGTTGTGGTGAATGAGTATGGAACAACGGAAGGCTTGGTGACGCTCACCGACGTGATCGAGGCCATCGCCGGGGACCTGCCGGAGCGGGGCGAAGACAATGGCCCCCAGATTGTGCAAAGAGACGACGAATCGTGGCTGGCGGACGGGACGGTTCCCACCGACGAAGTCGAAGCCATGACCGGCATCGATATGGGAGAAAACGTGGAGATGCTGGCGGGTTTCGTGCTGGGCCATTTGGGACGCATACCCAAAGCCGGTGCAAGCTTCAACCATGGCAGCGCACGCTTCGAGGTCGTCGATATGGACGTCAACCGCATCGACAAGGTGCTTATCGCAGTCGACCCCAAAAGTGATAGAGAAAGTACTGAGGCAGTAGATTGATCAATAACAATAATAGCAGGAGGGTTTAGATGAAACGTGTGGTTCTTTTCTTGTTGACCAACATTGCGGTGATGCTGGTGCTGTCGATCAGTGCCCGTATTCTGGGTATCGACCGCTTTTTGACCAGCAATGGACTGAACATGGGCATACTGCTGGCTTTTGCCACCCTGATCGGCTTCGGCGGGTCCTTTATTTCGCTGATGATGTCCAAAACCATGGCGAAATGGAGCACCGGCGCTCAAGTCATCCAGCGGCCGGGCAATCAGGATGAGGCCTGGCTCGTTGACACCGTGGGACGGTTGGCAGCCAAAGCCGGATTGCAGATGCCCGAGGTCGCCGTCTACGAAGGCGCTCCGAATGCCTTTGCCACCGGGCCCAGCAAGTCCAATTCGCTGGTGGCCGTCTCGACCGGACTGCTGCAAAGCATGAATCGAAAAGAGGTGGAAGCCGTGTTGGCCCACGAGGTCGCCCACATCGAAAACGGCGACATGGTAACCCTGACGTTGATCCAAGGGGTGGTCAACACCTTCGTGATCTTCCTGTCGCGTGTCGCTGGCTATGCCGTGGACAGTTTTCTGCGCAAGAATGACGAAGAATCGAGCGGCCCGGGCATTGGCTATTGGATCAGCAGCATAATATTCGAAATCCTGTTCGGCGTCCTGGCCAGCATCGTGGTCATGTACTTTTCACGCCAGCGCGAATACCGGGCGGACGCCGGCGCTTCCGCGCTGATGGGCGACCGACGCCCGATGATCGACGCCCTGCGAGCGCTGGGTAATCTTCAAGCCGGCCAGTTGCCCAAGGAAATGGCCGCCAGCGGGATTGCAGGCGGCGGCATGATGGCGCTGTTCAGCAGTCACCCGCCACTGGAATCGCGGATTGCGGCGCTGCAATCGGCAAATTGAGACTTTCCGCAGCCCAGGCTCCTGTTGCTTAGAAAGGAGTTACATGGATACACAGCGCAACACGACAGAAATGACACCGGGTGAGAGTGTCGAGTATGTACCAAGATAGAAATAATTCCCGGTTTAATGGTTTGTTTGAAATTGATAACATTCCTTAATAATAAGCATTTTATTGAAAAAACACTGAGAGGTGAATACGGTTTTATTTTCATCCACCTACTTAGTACTGATCGTCGTAAATATGTCCTTGGTTTCAGATTAATTCTCTCACTAATTTCCTGAAACCGGCTTAATCTAACCGGTGACGGATTTACGGCGAGGTGTACTTAGTAACATGAGGCAGGAGGAACCATGAATAAAAAGGTAGAAAAACCGGTCAACTGGCATCAGATCCATCCAACCGAGGTCTTAGAGAAACTGCAATCATCCGATATGGGCCTTGTTTCCGAAGAGGCTCGTCGACGCTTTGAGTACTATGGTCCCAACGAACTGATCGAGAAGAAAAGCAAATCCTTGTGGATGATGTTTTTTGATCAGTTCAAGGATTTCATGATCCTAGTGCTGATAGCCGCCGCCGTCGTGGCCGGCGTGATCGGCGACCCTGTGGATACCATCGCCATCGCCGTGATTGTGCTGCTGAACGCCGTGCTTGGGTTCGTTCAGGAATACCGAGCCGAAAAAGCCATGGCTGCTCTGAAAAAGCTGGCAGCACCTTCGGCGACCGTCATTCGGGACGGACGCCCTGAATCGATTACTGCGGAACGACTTGTGCCCGGAGACCTGGTGATCCTGGAGGCCGGAAACGTGGTGCCGGGCGATATCCGGTTGATTGAATCGGTTCAGCTTCGAATCGATGAAGCGGCTTTGACAGGCGAGTCCGCGCCGGTGGAAAAAGATACCGCGGCGCTCGGAGAAACAGACCTGTCCATCGGCGACCGGAAAAACATGGCCTATAAAGGCACCCTGGTCACCTACGGCCGGGGGCGGGGCGTTGTAGCGGCCACCGGGATGAGGACGGAACTGGGACGGATCGCCGCCTTGCTCCAAGACCAACACGAAGGACGGACGCCGCTTCAGAAGCGGATGGCCTCTTTCGGGCAGAAGCTTGCTTACGCAGTCCTGGCCATCTGTGCCATCGTTTTTGTGGCCGGTCTCCTTCGGGGAGAGCCTCCGTTATTGATGCTGCTCACGGCCATCTCGCTGGCGGTGGCGGCCATTCCGGAAGCCCTGCCCGCCGTCATCACCATCTCACTGGCCCTGGGGGCCAAGAAGCTGGTCAAGCAGCACGCATTGATCCGAAAACTGCCGGCGGTGGAGACGCTGGGATCAGTGACCTACATCTGCTCCGATAAGACCGGGACCTTGACTTTAAACCGAATGATTGTGGAAGAAGTTTATGTAGACGGCCGTCTGTTACGCGCAGAAGAACTGCAAGCGGCGGGTCCGGACAGCACCGGGGCGATTCTCTCCGACAAAAATCCCCTCGGTCTGCTGCTGACGGCCCTGGCACTTTCCAATGATTCCCGTGAGGATGCCTCTGGAGCCTTTATCGGCGATCCAACCGAAACGGCTCTGTTCGAGCTGGCCCGGGGAAAAGGCTACCTTCGGGAGGGACTTGATGGAAAATACCCCAGACTGGCCGAGATCCCCTTTGACTCGGACCGAAAACTCATGACCACTTTTCATTCCTGGGAAAACGGCCGGATCATTTCTTTCACCAAGGGCGCGGCTGAGGAAATAGTGGAGCGTTCTGAAAAGGTCCTTATTCATCAAGGTCAGGAAGAAATCGACCGCTCGAAAGTACTGGAGACTGCCGAACAGATTGCCGGCTACGGTTTGAGAACATTGGGGTTCGCCATGCGGGTCTGGGAGGCACTTCCCGATCCGCTGACTTCGCAACAAGCGGAATCAGGTTTGGCCTTGATCGGGATCGTCGGCATGATGGACCCGCCTCGACCTGAGGCAGCGGAGTCGGTCGCCATGTGCCGGTCCGCAGGCATCCGGCCAGTTATGATCACCGGGGACCACCCGCTGACAGCCGAGGTGATCGCCAGACGCGTCGGGATCATCCACGGGGATGGCAAGGCCATCATGACCGGACGGGAACTTGCGGAGCTTTCCCTGGAGGACTTCGAAGACAAGGTTGAGAAGATACGCGTCTACGCCCGGGTCGCCCCCGAGCAGAAGCTCAAGATCGTCAAGGCCCTGCAAGATAAGGGACATTTTGTGGCCATGACCGGGGACGGGGTCAATGATGCTCCGGCTTTGAAACGGGCCGATATCGGGGTGGCGATGGGCATTACCGGCACAGATGTGTCCAAGGAAGCCTCCCATATGATCCTGCTGGACGACAATTTTGCCACTATCGTCAAGGCCGTCAGGGAAGGCCGTCGCATCTTCGACAACATCCGCAAGTTCATCAAATACACGATGACCAGCAATTCGGGCGAAATTGTCACCATTTTCCTGGCGCCCTTCCTCGGGCTGCCCATTCCCTTGTTACCCATCCATATCCTGTGGATCAACCTGGTCACTGACGGCATCCCCGGTTTGGCCCTGGCTGCCGAGCCGGGGGAGAAAAACATTATGAACCGCCCTCCCAGGCACCCGAAGGAAAGCATTTTCGCAAAAGGTCTCGGCATACATATCATCTGGGTCGGGCTGCTCATGGGCGCCGTTTCCATACTGACCCAGATTTTGTTCACCGACAGCAGCCAGACCCATTGGCAAACCATGGTCTTTACCGTCCTCTGCCTGAGTCAGATGGGACACGTGCTGGCCATTCGATCCGAACAGGAATCTTTCTTCAAGCAGAGGTTCAACAAACCGCTTCTCGGGGCTGTCTTGCTGACCTTCGTTCTTCAGATGGCCACGATCTATGTGCCGTTCTTGAACCCGATTTTTAAGACCGAACCGCTCACCGCCGGGGAACTTGCCGTAACGATTCTGCTTTCAACTGTAGTATTTCTGGCGGTGGAGATTGAAAAGGCCGTCAAAAGGTCCAAATGCACAAATCAAGAAAGTTGACTCACACATCAGGGATATGGAATCAGTCCCGCTTCCGCTTTGCCGGCAGCGACCTGAACGTAAATATTCGGGTTAGTACTTAATTTTTTTTCATTTTTTCCAATGTACCCCGACCACGGGTACCCCTTAAACGATTCCGACGACCTTC
>CALJLX010000397.1 GCA_937982495.1 uncultured Desulfuromonas sp. | reverse complement strand
CTCGGCACCGAGTTGACCGCGAGCAACGTGCAGCTCGACCGCAAGGTCTTCGGCACCGGCAATGGCGCCGGTAACGGCCCGTCCCTGAAAATGAACGAAGATGCTGACCGCTTCGCCGGGCTATGCCTGCGTTGCCATCCCAAGGAGAGTCTGACCGACGGCGTCAACAAGAATACCCCCTTCAAGAGCGTCGACCGCATCCACGAGACGGTGAAGGGCTGGGGGAACAACGTCGAGCACAATTTCTCCTGCTCCAAGTGTCACGCCCCCCATGTTTCCGGCCTCGGGCGGCTGATGCGCACCGACTGCCTGGACGCCAACCATCGCGGCCAGGTCGCGTCCGGGGGATCGCCGGGTTCCGGGGACAACGGGGTCTTTCCCCGCCTGATGAACAATGCCTGGCCGGCCTGTCATGAAACCATGACTGGGTCCTGGAACAACCAGCGCTGGAACGATGTGACGCCATGGTAAGAGGGAAGGGGACAATGACCGTATCGAGGAGACGGGAAGCGTCGGTACTTTTCGGGATCCGGGCCGGGATTCTGGGCCTTTCTTTCCTGCTGCTGGCGAGCCTCTCGACGGGGCGGGCTCATGGCGCTGGCGGGGATGTCCTCTGGAGCTATCAACCGGCGTCGGCGGGCAAGCAGGAGGCGCGGGCCTCGGCGGTCGATTCGGCCGGGAACCTGATCCTCGCCGGCTACAGCGAAACGGCGAGCAGCGACTATCATACGGTGAAAATCCTGGCCGACGGCTCGGGCCCGGCCTGGTCGGCGAGAACCTTCGACCTGGCCGGAGGGCAGGATGTGGCGACGGCGGTGGCGGTGGACGGCAACGACGACATCATTGTTACCGGCTACGTCCATAACGGCGGCAACTACGACATCCACACCATCAAATACGCCGGTTCCGACGGATCGGTGCTCTGGCAACACAGCTACAATGGAGCGGCCGGTGGCAACGATTTCGCCAACGCCATCGCCGTCGACAGCCTGAACAACATCTACGTCGGCGGCACCATGCAGGGCGCCAACGCCAAGGATGATTTCGTCATTCTCAAATATGTTCCCAGCGGCCCCAATCCCGACGATACTCCGACCTGGGTCGTGACCTACGCCGGGGCGGCGGGGAACCATGACCGCCTGACCGCCATCGCCGCCGGGTCGGACGGACTCGCCGTCACCGGCGAATCGCAGAATGCCGCCGATTTCGACCTGGTCACGGTGAAATTCGGCTTCGACGGCAGCCGACTTTGGGAAAGGCGCCATGGCGACGCCGGCGACGGCAAGGGTCAGTCCATCGCCCTGGATAGCGCCGGGAACGTCATCACCGTCGGCTATGTTCACAACGGCGCCAATCGTGACGGCTACGTCGTCAAACATGCCGCCGCCGACGGCGCGCCCCTCTGGGAAAAGTTTCGGGATCGCGGCTACGACGACGAGGGACGAGCACTTTGGCTCGACGCTTCGGATCAGGTCTACGTCGTCGGTTCGGGTCTGTCCCTGAGCACCAACAAGGATCTGTGCGTCGCCCGCTACGCCGCCGACGGCACGGAAAAATGGTCGACGATCCACAATACCGTGAACGGCAACATCGACGTCGGCGTCGCGATCCGGGGGGACAACGCCGGCGACCTGTTCGTCGCCGCCATTACCAATGACGGCGTCAGCGGCTTCGATGATATTTACACCTACAAATTCAGCCGGGCCACCGGTACGCTGCTGTGGTTCGCCGCGCGCGGCGACGCCGCCCGGAACGACCGGCCGGTGGGCATCGGCCTGGGGCCGGACGGCGCCCCCCTGGTGGCGGGCTGGTCTGATACCGCCGCCACCGGCTACGATTTCGTTGCCGTCAAGTACGATGCCGGCGCCCTGGATGCTCCCACCGGCTTGACCGCCACGGTCGTCTCCACCGGCGAGATCGCTCTTTCCTGGACCGATAATTCAGGCAACGAAGAAAACTTCGTGGTTGAACGCAAGAGCGGTCTGGACGACTGGACCCCGGTGGCCGCCAACCTGCCCGCCGACACCGTCGGTTACAACGATACCGGCCTTGCCGCCGACACCCGTTATTATTACCGGGTCAAGGCGATCAACACCGGCAACGGCAGCTCTCCCTGGAGCAACGAGGCTAACGCCCGCACCACCGTTATCAGCTACGATCCCCCGGCCTGGTTGCATCTTTATGCCGGAAGCGCCGGTGGCGACGACGAACCGGCGGCCATCGCCGTCGGTCCCGACAACCATCCGGTGGTAACCGGCTTCAGTTTCGATACGGAAGGGGGGTTCGACTACTACACCCTGAAGTTCGACCGCGCCGATGCCGCCTCCGCGACCTGGAGCGCACGCTACAACGACGACGATAACGAGGCGGATTTCGCCACCGCCTTGGCCGTCGACGGCGCCAACCGCGCCATCGTCAGCGGTTATGCCTCTCTTTACGGCGGCGGCACGAGCAACAGCAACGACATTTACACCCTCGGCTATCCGGCCGCCGGCGGGACGCCGGCCTGGGCCGATCAGTACAACGGCCCGGCGGGTAACGATGACCGTTCGGCGGCGGTGGCCAGCGCCGTGGACGGCTCGAACAACGTCGCCGTGGTCGGCTACGGCAAGAATGCCGCCCTCGATGACGATATCTATCTGCTCAAATACAACGCCGCCGGCGCGCGGCAATGGGCCGCCGTGCCCTACGACGGCGGCGGGGACGATCAGCCGGCGGCGGTGGCTTTCGCTCCCAACGGCGATCTTTTCGTCGCCGGCAAGACCTGGCGTAACGGCGCCTTCGACTACTTCGTCGCCCGCTACGACGGCGCCACCGGAGCGCTGCTCTGGGGGGGCGCTCCCCGGTTCTACAACGGCGCCGGAAACGGCGGCGACTACGCCACGTCCCTGGCGGTGGACGGCGCCGGGCACCTCTATGTCACCGGCTATGCGACCGGGGCCGGCGGACACGGGGACATCGTCACCCTGCGCTATGACGGCGCCACCGGCGATCTTCTGGGCGGCTGGCCGAAGGCATACGACGGCGGCGGCTACGATCATGGGGTCGAGGTGGTGGTCGATCCCCACAACAATGACGCGGTTGTCGCCGGCACCAGTTTCATCGGCCCAGGCAACCACGATATCGTGCTGGTGCGTTATGCCGCCGACGGCACCCTGGTCTGGAACAAGGATCTCGATGTGAACGGCGGCGACGAGGCGGCCGCGGCCCTGGCCGTCGACCGCAGCGGCGTGGTCTGTGTCGTCGGCAGTGCCGGCGGCGACATGCTGGCGGCGATGTTCGATCATCAGGGATTAAGCGTCGGCGCGGGAATCTTCGCCGGCGCGGCGGGGGGCGTCGATTATGCCGTCGACGTCGCCTTCAACGCCTATGGCGAAGCCTTTGTCGCCGGCACGTCCCTCAACGCCGCCAATAATACCGATTTCGCGATCTTCAAGCTCAACTCCACGGTCCTGCCGGCGCCCTTTCCGCTCTCCGCGACCCAACTCTACACCCAGGCCCAGCTCGATTGGACCGACAACGCCCTGGACGAAACCGGTTTCCGCATCGAACGCAAGGTCGGTGCCTGCGACCAGCAAGGGGCCTGGACACCGGTCGGCGAAACGGCGGCCAACAGCACCGGCTATCTGAGCGAAGGGCTTAACCCCGGCTCCGATTATTGCTTCCGGGTGCAATCCTTCAACGCTTCGGGCGAGAGTTCCCGGTGGTCCGAAGTCGAGGTCGGGACCGTCGCCCCGGTTCCCCCCGACGGTCTGACCGCCACGGCGTTGAACACCACCGAGGTTCGCCTGACCTGGAACGACCGGACCAGCGGCGAAAGCGGCTTCGGGCTGCAACGCTGCACCGGGGCCGACTGCGACTTTTCGGTCCACGAAAGTCTGCCGGTGGCCGCCGACGCCGTCAGTTACGTCGATAGCGGCGTCTGCGCCGGGGAAAGCTATCGTTATCGCCTTGATGCCTATAAAACCGGCCAGTGGGTCAGCGCGTTCAGTGCCGTCGCCGACGTTTCCCCGCCCGATGTTCAGGCGCCCGGCGCTTTGAACAGCGATCTGGTCAGCGAAGCGGTCGTCGAACTGAAGTGGGACGACAATACCCCCGATGAAAGCGAATTCCGTATCGAGCGTTGCGCCGGGAGCGGTTGCAGCGATTTCGCGGAACTCGGCACTTTGGACAGCCCGGCCGGAAACCGGCTGCGGCTGCGCATGGACGAAGCCCTCTGGAACGGCACGGTCAACGAGGTGCTCGACCGTTCCGGGGTCGGCAATCATGGCCGCTCCTACAACGGCGCCACCACCACGGCTTCCGGCAAATACGGATTCGCCGGCACCTTCGACGGCACCAACGATTACGTCGCCACCCCCTTGATCCTCGACCAGTCGGCGACCGGTCCCGGCGCCACCTTCGCCGCCTGGGTCTATCCCGCCTCGACCAGCGCCAACAACCATTTCCTCATCGGCACCGACAACGGCGGCAACGACTGGAGCCTGCTGCGCAATGCCGGGACCTGGTGGGTGGCCAATGGCGTCGACGCGGCGCTGGTCAATACCGGGGTGGCGGCGACGGCGAACGACTGGCAGCACTTGACGCTGGTCTTCAATCCCGCATCCGGCGTCACCCTTTACCAGAACGGCGCGGCGGCCTGGAGCAACGCCGCCATCGCCTTCGATACCGGCACCGCCGCCGTGCATCTCGGTCGGCGCGGCAGTCTCAACCAGGAATTCTTCGATGGTCGTCTCGACGAGGTGGCGGTTTTCGCCCGCCCCCTAAGCGCCGCCGAGGCACAGGTGCTCTACGAGCACGGACTCGGCCGCTACCATGACCGCTCGGTGACGGCCGGGAGCAGTTACCGTTATCGCGTCCTTGCCGCCAAGAGCGCCGCTTGCCCCTGGGTGAGCGATCCCTCCGAGGCCATCGAGCGAACACCGACGCCGCCGGCCCCCGGCGGGCTCTCCGCCACGGTGGTCGACAGCGGGCGGATTCGCCTGGCCTGGAGCGACAACACCAGCACCGAGACCGGCTTCGCCGTCGAACGCTGCGTCGGGGACGGGTGTTCGGACTTTGCCGAAATCGCCGTGACCGCCGCCGATGCCGGCGAGTATTTCGACGGCGGCGTCTGCGCCGACCCCGCCGTCGCGAGTTCCTTCAGCTATCGGGTCCGTTCGCTGAAGGCCGGGGAATGGAGCAGCGCCTACAGCGAAGTCGCCACCGCCGTCATCCCGTCGCCGGCGGCGCCCACGGCGCTGAATGTCACCGCCTTCAGCGAGGACCGGGTGTCCCTCGCCTGGGCTTACGCCTCCCCCGACCTGACCGGCTTCAGGCTGGCCCGCTGCGACGGCGATGCCGCCTTCTGCGCCGATGAAGGGAATTTCGCCGCGCCCGTCGCCATCGCGCCGGAGCCTTCCGGCAACCTGCTCATGCTCCATCTGGATGAAGATCGCTGGAGCGGCGCCGCCGACGAGGCCATCGACGCCTCGGGCAACGGTCATCACGGCACTCCCTTCGGCGGAATCTCCACCCTCGCCGAAGGCAAATATATCCGCGCCGGGTTCTTCGACGGTGGCAACGACTATCTCTCCACGCCCCTCAACATCGATCAGGGGGGCACGGCCTCAGTCACCTTCGAGGCCTGGGTCTATCCGACGGTCAACAGCAACAGCCACAAATACGTCATCAGCACCGACAACGGCGGCAGCGACTGGGGACTCAGCCTGTACGGCGCCAACTGGTACGTCGTCAACGGCAGCAGCGCGGCCAATA
>CALJLX010000396.1 GCA_937982495.1 uncultured Desulfuromonas sp. | reverse complement strand
CTACGGCAAAATTCGGTGGTTGCGCATCACTCAAACCCTCAGACATGGAATGCATGCGTCGGGCGGTAGGGGCGCACCGATGTGCGCCCGATTGTACGAAGTTATTCCAGCCAATCGACAATTCGCGGCGCCAGGCCGATGTAGCCGGCCGGAGTCATCGCCAGCAGCCGCGCCTTATCGTCGGCGGCCAGATCCAGGCCGTTGATGAAATCGCGGATGGTGGCGCGGTCGATGACGTTGCCGCGAGTCAGCTCCTTGAGCTTTTCGTAAGGCTTCTCGATTCCCGCCTTGCGCATCACCGTCTGGATCGGCTCGGCCAGCACTTCCCAAGCCTGGTCGAGATCCTGGGCCAGTTTCTGCTCGTTGAGCTTGAGCTTGCCCATCCCTTTGAGGGTCGAACGGTAGGCGAGGAGGCTGTAGCCGAAACCGACCCCCATGTTGCGCAGCACCGTCGAGTCGGTGAGATCCCGCTGCAACCGCGAGATCGGCAGCTTCTGCGACAGGTGGGTGAAAATGGCGTTGGCCAGGCCGCAGTTGCCTTCCGAGTTCTCGAAATCGATGGGGTTGACCTTGTGCGGCATGGTCGAGGAGCCGACCTCCCCCTTGACCGTCTTCTGGCCGAAATAGGCCATGGAGATGTAGGTCCAGATGTCGCGGTTGAAGTCGATGAGGATGGTGTTCCAGCGGGTCAACGCGTCGAAAAGCTCGGCCATGTAGTCGTGGGGCTCGATCTGGGTGGTGAAGAGGTTCTGGATCAAGCCCAGCTCCCCCTCGATCACCCCCTTGGTCAGCTTCACCCAATCGACCTCGGGATAGGCCGAGAGATGGGCGTTGAAGTTGCCGACGGCGCCGTTGAGCTTGCCGAGCAACTCGACCCGACCGATGTTGGTGCTCTGTTTGCGCAACCGCGCGGCGAAGACCGCCAGTTCCTTGCCGATGGTCGTCGGCGAGGCGGTCTGCCCGTGGGTGCGGGCAAGCATCGGCACATCCTTGAACTCGACGGCCAGGCGGGCGATGCCGGCGATGATCTCCTCCTGCGCCGGCAGCAACGCCGCTAGGCCGTCCTTGAGCATCAGGGCGTGGGAGAGGTTGTTGATGTCCTCCGAGGTGCAGGCGAAGTGGATGAACTCGGAAAGCTCCTCCAGGCTGGTGCCGGCGATCTGCTCTTTCAGATAGTATTCCACCGCCTTGACGTCATGGTTGGTCACCGCCTCGATGGCCTTGATCTTCTCGGCCTCGGTCGGGGTGAAGTCGGCGACGACGGCGCGCAGCCGGGCCTCCTCCTCGGCGCTGACCGGGCGGCACTGGGGAATCCCCGGCTCGGCACACAGGGCCAGCAGCCACAGCACTTCGACCTTCACCCGGTTGCGCAGCAGCGCGTATTCGGAAAAACACTCCCCCAGTTCGGAAACTTTCGATGCATAGCGCCCGTCCAGCGGGCTGATGGCGGTAATCATAGGGATTCTCCTTGGAGTTTAATGCGTCGGGAATATATAGCCCAG
>CALJLX010000395.1 GCA_937982495.1 uncultured Desulfuromonas sp. | reverse complement strand
TTAGAATGACGTAAAGAGTAAATCAACTGACGGAGTCATTACGTCACTAGCGAGGCCGGAAATGCTTGAAGCTTTATTCGGTACCGTCAACCGGGAAAAGGTTCTGCTCTACATCCTTGCCAGGGAAGAAGGCTACCCGCGCGAGGTGGCCAAGTTCTATGCCGTCGATTTGCGGTCGATCCAAAACCAGTTTGAGAAACTGGAGGGGGGAGGGGTGCTTTATAGTCGTCTGCTCGGAAACACCCGCCTGTATGCCTTCAATCCGCGCTATCCATTCCTGGATGAACTCAAGACGATCCTGGAAAAGGCGCTGGCTTTTTATCCGGAAGAAGAAAAAGACCGGCTGATGATGGGAAGGCGCCGTCCCCGGAGAGCGGGGAAACCTCTATGAAAGCGATAGCTGATATGGGGATGGGGGAGTTGGCGGCTTTCGTCTGCTCTCATCTGCAACGGCGTGGCATTGACGTGGTTCTTACGGGGGGAGGGTGTGTTTGCATCTATGCCGCCGGCAAGTATGTTTCCGACGATCTGGACTTTATCGAAAATCTTTCTTCCGGGAGACGCAAGTTGAAAGCGGCGCTGGCCGAGATCGACTTTCAGGAGCAAGGCCGTTATTTCAGACACCCGGAAACGAGAATTTTCCTTGAGTTTCCCGCCGGCCCCCTGGCCGTTGGCGACGAACCGCCGCAGAGCCTCAAGGTCCTGAGTTACGAGACGGGAACTTTGGTGGCCTTGTCGCCAACGGATCAAGGATCGATTAGCGGCCTACTTCCACTGGAACGATCTGGAGTGTCTGGAACAAGCGCTACTTGTCGGCAGATCCAACGACATCGATCTGGCCGAAATTGAGCGGTGGTCCAAAAAGGAAGGACAGCCGGGAAAGTTTGTTAATTTCCGGGACCGACTGATCCATCAATAATGAAGAAACCTAAGCTCGGGAGCCATCGTTTTACCGCTTTCCCCGGTGTAGCCTTGCTGTTCTTGCATCGCTCTGTAACCTGGGCGATGCTGATGAGAGAAGTCGTTTCTTGAACCCTTCCACTTTTCCACCCTCATCCCCCAAGGTTCAGCTTGAACCCCCACAAAAAAGCGCCCGTCGCCATTCTCGGCTACGGGCGCTTTCGCTGTTATGGGGATGTTTTCAGTCGGTGTTTTTCGGCGGCTTTGCCTGCTCGCCTTCTTCATCCTCCTCTTGCGGTTCGGCCTTTTTCTTGCCGAAAAAGCGGGCGCCGAGGGCGCCGACTTCGTAGAGGACGTAGAAGGGGACGGCGACGGAGGTTTGCGAGAAGATGTCCGGCGACGGCGTCAGGATGCCGCCGACGATAAAGGCGGCGAGCAGGGCGTATTTCCGGTTCTTGGCCAGCCATTTGTAATCGACCACGCCCATACGGGCGAGGAAGAAGATCACCACCGGCAGCTCGAAGACCAAACCGAAGGCCAGCAGCAACTGGGACGACAGGGTCAGATAGCTGCTCATGGAGAGCATGGCGTTGATGCCGGCGACGCTGGTGCCGTAGCCGATGAGAAAGGTGAAAACAGTGGGAAAAACGAAAGTGAAGCCGAAATAGGCACCGGCGCCGAAGCACAGGCAACTGACCAGGACGAAGGGAATGGCGAAGCGTTTTTCGTGGGCGTAGAGCCCCGGGGCGATGAAGCCCCAAACCTGCCAGAGGATGATCGGCAAGGCCACCATCACCCCGGCGATGGCGGAGATCTTGAGATAGGTGAAGAAGGGCTCGACGGCGTTGATGAAAACCAGCGAGCTGCCCTCGGGGAGGGCGGCTCGCACCGGGCCGGCGATGAACTGGAAGAGTTTGTCGGCGACGACGTAACAGGCGCAAAAAGCCAGGAACCAGGAACCCGCGGCGATCATCAGGCGCTTGCGCAGCTCTTCGAGATGGGCGGTGAGAGGCAGTTGATCATCCGCCATGGGTGGGATCCTTGGTTTCCCGGCGGGGAGCCTCCCCCGGGTCGGGGGTGAGTTCGTCGAGTTCGGCGCTGGTGCCGTCGACATAGGGGTTGGACGCCGTCACCGGCGGGGGTGCGATGTCGCGGGCGGGGGAAGGCAGCGGCTCGGGTTTCCGGTCGGCGCGGCTTTCTTCGTTCAGGGTGTTTTTCAGTTCGTCGGTGGCCTTGCGGAACTCGGACAGGCCGCGACCGAGAGCGCGGGCCAGATCGGGAAGTTTTTTCGGGCCGATGACGATCAGCGCGACGGCCAGAATCAACAGAAGCTCGGGCATGCCGATACCGAACATAAAAGAATCCTTGGGCTGTGAGGAGGCGGGATGTGGGGCAAGCGTGCCGAGATTATCCCTTATCCCCCTTCCCTGTCAAGGTCAAAGGGATTCGATAAGGGTTTGACATATCAGGGCTTTTAAACTAGTATACGGCGACTTTGCAAGCATCTTTGCCGCACGGCGATGGAAGGTGGCTTATGACTCAGGAAGAAATGTTCAAGGAAATTCGCCGGCTGGCCGAGGAACGGGATGCCCTGCTGTTGGCGCATAACTACCAGCGCGACGAGATTCAGGCCCTGGCCGATATCACCGGCGATTCCCTGGCCCTCTCGCTGGAAGCGGCGCGCACCGAGCGCAAGGTGATCGTCTTCTGCGGCGTCCATTTCATGGCCGAAAGCGCGGCGATTCTGGCGCCGGACAAGATCGTCCTCCTCCCCCGGCCCGACGCCGGCTGCCCGATGGCCGACATGGTTACCGTCGAGGGCCTGCGCGAGATGAAGGCGCGGCTGCCCGGACGTCCGGTGGTGACCTACGTCAACTCCTCGGCGGCGGTCAAGGCCGAAAGCGACATCTGCTGCACCAGCGCCAACGCCGTCAAGGTGGTCAATTCCCTCGCCGCCGACGAGGTGATTCTCGTCCCCGACCGCAACCTCGGCCGCTACATCGCCGCCCATACCGACAAGAAGTGCCATTTCTGGGAGGGCTACTGTCCGACCCATGACCGCCTGGCGGTGGAGGAAGTGGAACAGGCCCTGGCCGAGCATCCCGACGCCCTCTTCATGGCCCATCCCGAGTGCACCCCGGAGATTCTCGCCCTGGCCCATCATATCTGCTCCACCACCGGCATGTACGGCTTCGCCAAGAGCAATCCGGCGAAGAAGTTCATCGTCGGCACCGAGGCGGGCATCCTCTACCGCCTGCGCCTGGAGAATCCCGACAAGGAATTCATCCTCCCCTCGCGGCGGCTGATCTGCCCCAACATGAAGCTGACCGCCCTGGAGGATGTGCTGACCAGCCTGCAGACCCTCTCCCCCCGCATCACCGTGCCGGACGAGGTGCGGGAAAAAGCGCGGGTGGCTCTGGAGCGGATGCTGGCCATCCCCCGGGACTGACCGGTTTTCGCCGAAGAAATCATCATGCGGGGCGTGTTCGGCACGCCCCGTTTTTTTAGGACAAGCTGAACATGGATCAGTCGCCGCAAGCGCCGGAAGTCGTGCACGCCACCATCCGCTCGGTTCTCGACGGGTTGAGTACCGGCACGACCCGTCTTGAAGTGCTGGGGCTGCTCGGGTCCAGCGGTGCCTATCTGCTGGCGGCGGAACTGGCGACGCTGAACGAGCCGCTGCTGGTGGTCGCCGCCGACGGCCGCGAGGCGGAACGCTGCGCCGCCGCCCTCGCTTTCTACCACGGCCGCCCGGACGAAGTCTTTTTCTTCCCCCACTGGGAGATCCGCCCCTACGAGCCGCTAAGTCCCCACCCCGAGGTCGAGGCCGCGCGCCTGGCCGCCCTGGCGGCCCTGCACGAAGGGCGGGCGCGGGCGGTGGTGACGACGGCGCGGGCGCTCTTGCAGCGGGTCATCCCCCGCGAAGTGCTGGGGACGTTGAGCGCGAGCCTGCGTGCCGGCGAAGATTATGCCCGTAATGAGCTGACCGCCCTGTTGCTGCGCCTCGGCTACAACGCCGTGCCGCTGGTGGAGGATCGCGGCACTTTCTCGCTGCGCGGCGACATCCTCGACATCTTCCCCCCGTCCCTGCCGCAACCGGTGCGGCTCGAATTTTTCGGCGACAGCCTGGAGCGGCTGCGTCCCTTCGACTCCGTCAGCCAGCGTTCCGCCGCCGCCGAACTCAGGGAGCTGCGGCTCTTGCCGGCGCGGGAGATGGTGCTGACCGGCGAGTTTCTGACGACCTTCTCCCGGCGGCTCAAGGAGCGCTGCGATCTCCTCGGCCTGCCTCGCACCTTGCGTGAGGCGGTGCTGGAAGAGGCGCGGGAGGGACTCCTCGCCCCCGGCCGGCAGTTTCTGCTCCCCCTGGTTCACGACCGCCTCGACAGCCTCTTCGATTACGCTCCCCAGGGGCGCTGGGTGATTCTCGATCCGCCGGCGGTGGAACAGGCCGGCGACGAGTTCGCCGCCGAAGTCGCCGAAGGGGTGGCGCGCCTTGCCCGTCGCGAGGAGCCCTATGTCGAGGCGGCGGAACTCTATCTGACCCCGGCGGAGCTGGAGCGGGAACTGACCTTGCGCCGCCGCCAGGACTTTTCCGCCCTCGACGTGCTGCGCCTGGACGAGGACCGGCAGCGCTTTCGCCTCAACGTTTTCGGCAACGGCGATATCCATGGCCGCCTGCGCGAATCCGGCGGCTTCGCGGCGCTGGCCGGGCAGTTGCGCCAGTGGCGCGACGAGGGCTGGCGCGTCCTGCTGGTCTGCCGGCAGCAGGGGCAGGCCGAACGGCTCATCGACCTGCTCGCGCCCGAAGGGATGCATCCCGCTTACGATCCGGCGATTTCCTGCAAGAGCCTGCGTTCGGGGGATCTTGTCGTCACCCTGGGGGAGCTGGCCGAGGGCTTTCGCCTGCCCGATGAAAAGCTGGCGGTGGTCACCGAGGAGGAGATCTTCGGCCAGCGGGTGCGGCGGCGGCCGCGCAAGGATGTGCGCGCGCTGCTCTCCTCCCTGGCCGAACTCAAGGAGGGGGATTACGTCGTTCACGCCGACCACGGCATCGGCCGTTACCACGGCTTGCAGCACCTGCGCATGGGGCCGACCGAAGGCGATTTCCTCCATCTCGAATACGCCGGCGGCGACAAGCTCTATCTGCCGGTGGAGCGCATCGAGAAAGTGCAGAAGTACGTCGGCGGCGAGGGGCAGACGCCGCGCCTCGACAAGATGGGGGGTGGCGCCTGGGAGAAGGCCAAGCTCAAGGCCCGCGCCGCCGTCGAGGAGCTGGCCCGGGAGCTGCTCAAGATCTACGCTCGCCGCGAGCTGAGTCAGGGCTTTGCCTACAGTCCGCCGGACCGGGTTTTCCGCGAGTTCGAGGCGGCCTTCCCCTACGAGGAGACCCCCGATCAGGCGCGGGCGATCCAGGAGGTGCTGGCCGATATGGAGTCGCCCCGCCCCGTCGACCGCCTGGTCTGCGGCGACGTCGGCTACGGCAAGACCGAGGTGGCGATCCGCGCCGCCTTCCGCGCCGCCCTCGACGGCCGTCAGGTGGCGGTGCTGGTGCCGACCACGGTCCTCGCCCGCCAGCACTGGGAGACCTTCCGCGAGCGCTTCAAGGGCTATCCGGTGGAGGTCGACATGGTCTCCCGCTTTCGCACCGCGAGCGAGCAGAAACAGGTGCTGGAGCGCGCCGCCGCCGGTCAGGTCGACATCCTCATCGGCACCCACCGGCTGTTGCAGCGGGACGTGCGTTTCAAGAATCTCGGCCTGGTCGTCATCGACGAAGAGCAGCGTTTCGGCGTCAGCCACAAGGAGCGGTTGAAGAAGCTGCGCGCCGAGGTCGACGTCATCACCCTCACCGCCACCCCCATCCCCCGCACCCTGCACATGAGCATGATGGGGATGCGCGATCTCTCGGTGATCGAGACGCCGCCAGTGGACCGCCTGGCGGTGCGCACCTACGTCACCCGCTTCGACGACGATCTGATTCGCGAGGCGATCCTGCGTGAGTTGCGCCGGGGCGGCCAGGTCTTTTTCGTCCACAACCAGGTGAAGAACATCGAGGCGATGGCTGAATTTCTGCGTACCCTCGTCCCCGAGGCGAAAATCCTCGTCGGTCACGGGCAGATGGGGGAAAAGGCGCTGGAACAGGTGATGGTCGATTTCATCGAGGGCAAGGCCCAGGTGCTGGTGTGCAGCACCATCATCGAGAACGGCATCGACATCCCCCGGGCCAACACCATCATCATCAATCGCGCCGACTGCTTCGGCCTCTCCCAGCTCTACCAGCTGCGCGGCCGGGTCGGGCGCAGCCGCCACCGCGCCTACGCCTATCTGCTCATCCCCGGCGAGGGCAGCCTGACCCGCGAGGCCCGGGAGCGGCTGCGGGTCTTGCAGGATCTCACCGAGCTCGGCGCCGG
>CALJLX010000394.1 GCA_937982495.1 uncultured Desulfuromonas sp. | reverse complement strand
CGCAGTCTCGATAAGGAAATTGCGCGGGGAGAAGAACGCCTGACGGCTTACGAGGAACAGTTGACCGCCCAGTTTTCTGCCATGGAACAACTGGTTAGTTCGATGAATTCCCAAGGGAATTATTTCAGCCAGCAAGCCGCGATCTGGTCCAACATGTAACATCACAAGGAGGTCGAAAGATGTCCGCTGCCTATATGAGTCAATACTTCGAGAATCAGGTTAATACGGCTTCCCCCGAACAGCTGTTGATCATGCTTTACAACGGGGCGATCCGTTTTGTCGGCGAAGCCGAAGAGGCGATGGCGAGCAGGAAAATCGCCTATCGCGGCGAACGCATCAGCAAGGCCATCGCCATCCTCTCGGAGCTTTCGGCGACCCTCGATCATGAGATCGGCGGCGAGATCGCGGCCAACCTGGAAGCGCTTTATGATTATATGATTCGCACCCTGCTGGCGGCGAACATTCATGACGATGCCGGCAAACTGGTCGAGGTGCGCGAGTTGCTGAGCGGGCTGCGCGACACCTGGCTTGATGCGATCGACAAGGTGCGGGCCGAGCAGGCCGCCGAGGCGTCCGAGAGCGTCGCAAAAAAGTATGAGGCGGCGCCCGCGGGATATCGCCCCCTGGCCGTCGCCCTCTAACCGGACGGGGGCGCCATGACCAGCGTGGATGAACTGTTGCGGCGGGCGGTGGAACAATACCGCGAATTGCTGGCGATTTTCGCCTCTCTCGAATCCCCGCTGGCGCGAGGGGAGCGGGAACTGATCGAAGAGCGGGTCGCGGCGATGGAATCCTGTCAGGCCGAGGTCCGGGAACTCGATGCGGCGTTGATGGCGCAGGTGAGCCGCCAGGGACTGCCGGCCCACTTGCTCCCCTTGGGGCGGGAATACCGGGAACTGCTGGAGCGGGCGGCCGAATGCAACCAGGCGCTGCTGGAGCGGGCGCGGGTGCATCAGGCGCTGGTGGCCGCCGAGCTGGCCGAACTCAAGGGCAACCAGACCGCCTTGGCCGGTTAGCGCCTGCCCGAGGAAAGTCGCGGGCGGGGTTTGAGCGGAAGTTACTGAAAAAAGCCGGAGCGGCGACAAGCTCCGGCTTTTTTTCTTAAGAAAATCGTCCCCTTGGTCGATAAGACAAGCAAGAAGAGAGCGTTGGCTTCTGCTCTGACCAAGGAGAATGGTTATGTTTGCCCTGCCGAGAATCCTGCCGAAAAAATCCCCGCAAGTTTCTTTCGCTTTTGCCGAAGAAGCGACCGCGCCGACCACGGGTTACGAGCCCCGCGACGAGCGCGCGTTCTTTCGCATCGATACGGAAATCGCGGTGCGCTACCGCCCTTTGCGGGCCGAACGGCAAAGCCCCGAGCGGCAATGGCTGGCGGTGAACCTGAGCGGCGGCGGCATCAGTTTTGAAATTACCCCGCCTCTTCAGGTCGGGGAAAAAGCCTGGCTGGAGTTGGACCTTCCCGACCGCTCGGCGCCGGTGCGCTGCCTCGGCGAGGTGGTGCGCCTCTTCACCGACGACCATGGCGCCCAGCATGCGGCCTTTACCTTCGACAATCTCACCCCCCGCGATCAGGATCGCATCATCGCCTTCTGTCTGGCCGAACAGCGCAAACAGTTGCGGGAGAAGGTGCGGGTCCGCATGGCATAAGCGCTTCCGGCTTCTTGAACATTTCATCCATCCCTCCGGCCCTCGCCGGGGGGATGTTTTTTCCGGCGACCGGGGCGTTCTGCACTAATGGGTTGCGCGACACCGGCCAATCCGTATACAAAAGGAGAAACTGTGCAGCCGGGAAAGGAGACGACGATGCGCGTGGATGAACTTCTGGCCCACATGGGGGCCATGCCCATGGTCAAGGTGGTGCTGCCGACTCCCACGGGTTCGGTCTTTCTCGAAGGGAAGGTCGGCAAGATCGACGCGGCCGACTTCGCGTTGGAGCTTTTTCCCCATCAGTTGACCTTGGCGGAACTCGCTCCCGGCGTCGAGGCCGTCCTCTCCTGCGACCGGTCGGGACAGGTCTTTCTGTTGCACGCCCAGGTGGTCGAGTCCTTGGGGGAAAAATATCTGCGCCTGCGACCGGTCAAGGTCGAGGAACGACCCCAGCAGCGGGAGTTCTTCCGCATCGATGCCGAAGTTTTTCTCAAGATCTGGCTGGTGGACCGGAAAAGTCCCGGTCAGTCGGAAGTACGGCGGCAACAAATCAATCTGAGCGGCAACGGCCTGCGCTTCGAGGTCGAACAGCCCTTGCGCATCGGCCAGTTGCTCGGCCTGGAGTTGCGGTTGCCCGAGGTCGACGGCGAGGTGGCCCAGGGGGTGGGGCGCGTGGTGCGTCTGGTCGATCAAGGCGAGGGCGCCCAGCAGGTTTCGCTCGAACTGGTGGAGATCGAAGAGACCGAACAGGACAAAATTATCCGTTTCTGCCTGGCCGAGCAGCGCAAGCAGTTGCGCATGCGGGTCAAGGTGCGTTGAATGGGCTCCAAGGGCCGGATGAGGTAAGCCATGTTTTCGCCGGATGTGCTGGCATTGCTGGAGGATTTTCGCGTCGCCCGGGTCGCTCTGCCGACCGCGGCGGGGGAGCGCACGCTGGAGTGCGCGATCCGCTTCCTGCCCCCCGACGGGCTCGAAGCCCGCTTCCTCGCCGGCGAACTGGCGGATATCCCCCTCGCCGGGGAGCCCCTGCTGCGGGTCTTCTGCGAGGCGGGGCTGTCGACCTTCTCCATCCAGGCGCGGGTCGAGAAGGTACTCGATGAACATCTGCTGCGTTTGCGCATCGAGGGGGGGAGCAGTCACGGCGACACCCGCCATCACTTCCGGGTCGACACCCGGGTCAATCTGCGTTTCTGGCCGGTGGCCGGAACTCCGCCGAAGACGGGGGAGTCGCTGGAAGTGAATCTCAGCAACGGCGGCATGCGCTTCACCACGGCGGCGCCTCTGGAGCTGGGGCAGATGCTGAAGGTCGAAATCGGTCTGCCGGGAGAGGAGTTTCCCGTTTCGGCGAGCGGCAGGGTGGTCGGGGTTTGGCGGAAGGACGGCCAGGGGCATGAGGTGGTGGTGAAGTTCACCGAACTGGCGCCGGAGCAGCTCAATCGCCTCTCCGAATTCTGCCTGGGCCTCAAGTTCCGCAAGATGTGCGAGCGGGTGGAGTTTCTCGGGTCGCTGTTGAAGCCGCGCCCGCCGGAAAAGTAGCCAGGCGGCTGATGAAAAACGCCCATCTGCGGCGTGCCCTCATTCTCGTCGCTGACGTACCTTACAGGTACGACTCGCTCCTCGAATTTCGGGCGCCTTGCATCTGGGCATTTTTGATCAGCCTGACAGCGGGGAGTTTTACATCAACCTGGATTTTTCAGAATATAAAAAAGCGCCGGTTGTTCGCCGGCGCTTTTTTCTTACCGAGTGGCCTGGTTCAGGCAAAGGCCACGGCGGAGCGGGGATAGGCAAGATAGGGGCGCAGGGGTTTGCCCGGTTTCGCCGGCCGGAGCGGGCGAAACATTTCCGTGCGGTTGCGCCCCCGCTGTTTGCTCAGATACAGGGCCTGGTCGG
>CALJLX010000393.1 GCA_937982495.1 uncultured Desulfuromonas sp. | reverse complement strand
ATTGTAAAAAACATGCTATGATGGTAAATATAAGGCCATAAAAGGCCCAAGGTCAATCCTAGGTCTCACCTAATTTCCAATATACAGCATCTTACAAAGGCTCCCACACCTTCGGCTAACCTCGTACCAAATAAAAAACAGATATTTAAGCCATTCCTTAACCCTCATCGAATTACTCCGTCCTGTAGCGAAAAGACTATGGAGATAACACAAATGGATATTTAAAACGGAGGAGGTCTGACCTAGGTCAGTCCTTCAGATGTATAAAAGAAAAAGGGGAATCTTGCGATCCCCCTTCGTCAATTTCTACTTAAAAGACTTGCTTTCCTTCTTCAACATGTTTCGCAAGTCGGGGATGCTGACCTTCTACTTCCCCGCCGGCGTCAAGGAGTTGTCCTTTCTGCAGGGGGAGATCATCGCCGCCTCCAGCTCCCTGCCCGAGGAGCAGTTGGGCGAGATTCTCTGTGTCTTGGGCAAGCTGGATCGTTCCGCCCTGCACTGGGCGCGAAGCCTTGCGGGGGGCGTGCCGCCGACGGGGCGGCTGCTGGTCGACAAGGGGCTGGTGGCGGCCAAGGATCTCTGGCAGGTCGTCCGCTATCGGGCCGAAACCATCATTTACAGCCTCTTTTCCCTGCATCGCGGCAGCTTTTTCTTCGTCGCCCATACCCCTGAGGTCGATGAGCAGGTGCGCCTGTCCATGAGTACCCAGAATCTCATCATGGAAGGCCTGCGGCGTTTCGACGAGCGGGCGCTTTTCATGCGCCGCATCGGCTCCGATCGCCATCTGCCGATCGCTACCGGCAAGACGCTGGCCGGTTTGCCGCCGGCCGCCGAGCGTATGCTGGAGTTGATCGCCCAGGGTCGCTATCCGGTGCGGGAGTTGCTGCGCAAAGCCGGAGGCGGGGAGTTCGAGGGCTTGCGGCTGTTGCATCAGTTGCTCGAAAAGGGTCTGGTTGCCATGGAAGAGGCCCCGGCGCCGCCGTTGCAGGGGGAACTCGGCGACCTGCTGAATATCTTCAACGGCGCCCTGTCCGCCATCAGCCGCCGGGTGCTGGCCCGGCACCCCGGGTTCCTCGACGAGGTTCGGGCTTTCATGCGCGAGGTGCCCCAGCCTTTTTCCTTCGTCTTTCGCGATGTCGGTCTGTGCGACGATGGCTCCGTCGACGGTGGGCGCATTCTCGCCAATCTCGCCGGGCTCGAAGAGGGGGACAAGCAGAGGCTGCTGGCCGAATCCCTGAGCGAGCTGGTTTATATGGTCTGTGGCGTCGCCCGGCGGGAACTGCCGGAAGTCGAGTCGGGAGAACTGATCCAGCGAGTGCGCGAAGTCACGCAACGGGTCAAATCATTTATCGGGAGGAAGGGATGAGGAATGAGGCGAAGGAGCGGCTGATTTTCGCCCTCGACGTGGATTGTTTCGAGGATGCGGAAAAATGGGTCAAGCTGCTCCATGACAAGGTCGGGGTTTTCAAGGTCGGCAAGCAGCTTTTCACCCGCTGCGGTCCGGATGTCGTGCGCATGATCCGCGGGGAGGGGGGCGAGGTCTTTCTCGATCTCAAATATCACGATATCCCCAATACCGTGGCCATGGCCGGGGTCGAGGCCTGCCGCCTCGGCGTGCGGATGTTCAACGTCCACGCCCTGGGCGGGCCGGAAATGATGCGCGAGACGGTGGCCAAGGCCGATGCCTTGTGCCCCCGGGGGAGCGCCGAGCGGCCGCTGCTGCTGGCGGTGACCATCCTCACCTCCTCCACCGAGGAGACCTTGCGGGCGGTGGGGATTGAGCTTCCGGTGCGCGAGATGGTGCCGCGCCTGGCCCGCCTGGCCAAGGAGGCGGGGATGGACGGGGTGGTCGCCTCACCGCAGGAGGTCGGTCTGATCCGCGAGGTTTGCGGACCCGGGTTCGTCATTGTCACTCCCGGCGTCCGACCGGCTTTCGCCTCCCTGGACGATCAGAAGCGAGTGACCGCGCCTGCCGAGGCGATCGCGGCCGGGGCCGATTATCTGGTGATCGGTCGGCCCATTTCGGCGGCCGCCGATCCGGTGGAAGCCGCCGAACTCATTCTCGCCGAGATCGAAGAGGCGTTGCGCGGCCGCTCATGAACGACGTCGTCTATGGGCTGAACCCGGTGCGCGAAGCCCTGGCGGGAGAACGGCGCAAACCCCTGGAGCTATTCGTCGCCCGCGACGCCCGCTCGCCACGGATCGACGAGGTGCTGGCCGAGGCCGAGCGGCACCAGGTGCCGGTGCGGCGCCGCGAGCGCAAGGATCTCGACCGGTTGGCCGGACACGGACATCACCAGGGGCTGGTGTTGAGCATCGAGCCCTTTGCCTATGTCGAGTTGGAGGATCTGCTCGAACGCTGGCGGCTTTCGGGGGAGAGAGCCTTTTTCCTGGTCCTCGACGGTCTGACCGACCCCCACAATTTCGGCGCGGTGTTGCGCAGCGCCGAGGCCGCTGGTTGTCATGGCGTCATCACCGCCAAGGATCGGGCCTGTTCCGTCACGGCGGTGGTCGATCGGGCGGCGGCCGGGGCCCTGGCCCATCTGCCCCTCTGCCAGGTGACCAATATCGCCCGCACCCTGGAGGAACTGAAGGGGGCGGGGTGCTGGGTCTTCGGACTGGCCGGGGAAGAGGGGGCTCAGCCGTTGTTCGATGTCGATCTGGCCGGGGACCTGGTGCTGGTACTGGGGAGCGAGGGGAGCGGTCTGCGCCCCAACGTGCGCCGCCATTGCGACGGGCTGCTGAGTATTCCCATGCGCGGCGCGCTCTCCTCTCTGAACGCCTCGGTGGCGGCCGGGATCGCCCTTTTCGAAGTCGTTCGGCGCCGGCAGGGGGCCGGGAGCGAAAGAATTTGAATTTAACGGTTGACAAGCCCGGGGGGATCGACTATAAATCCGGCTTCGTCAGTCGCTGAAAAAAGTTCAAAAAAGGGCTTGCATTTTGATTTTCGCTGTTGTAAAAATGCGCCCCTGTGCTGGCGTAGCTCAATAGGTAGAGCAGCTGACTTGTAATCAGCAGGTTGCGGGTTCAATTCCTGTCGCCAGCTCCATTGGGCAAGGGGGTTTTCCCCCGGACAATTCAGAAGTGTTCCCCTGGAGGGGTTCCCGAGCGGCCAAAGGGAGCAGACTGTAAATCTGCCGTCG